>NZ_JAXGWW010000005.1:0-22663 GCF_040773105.1 Lentilactobacillus sp. | reverse complement strand
GTCAATTCGGACAAGCTGCAGCAAAACTTGTGTCTTGACCACCTGCCAAACAAATGGATCGGACATGATCGCCCTAGCTGCGCGGACGTATTCCTTTAAAGGCAGCGTAACTGACGACTGCACAGCCTGCACCTGCTCAGCCACACTCAGCGCACCAATATGCGCAAAATGTCGAGAAGCTTGCTGCAACTTAGCCGAATTGTCCGTCCGGTAGGCTGATTCAGTTTGCTCAACCTCATGTGTCCAAGCGTCGTGCAAATCCGTCTTCGCTGCCGCCACTGCTTCACGTGCCAGCATAAACGAGTTACTCTTCAAAAAGATCTTAAAAGCGTCTTTCAAATAGTCAGGTTGATTAAAAAACGATTCCTGAAAGGCCAGGATAATCGCTTTAGCCTCTTCGTATCGCTTTAAATAAAATAGTGCAACGGCGTGCAGGTCGTTAACGGCAATTGAATCAGGATACTTGTTAAGTAAATGCTCGGTCTTATTTAAAACTTGTTGATATCTTTGATCGGCAAGATCCTCTTTGGCACTCATGAAAATAACCTGGTCATTTTTTTGAAGTTCAGACATTTTTGGTCCACCTTTAAATTTTAAGACTATCGGACAAACAGCGGTTGGCTGATTAGGCTGGAACTGCTAGTTAGAGCATCACTCAGCCAAGTATGATCAACCTAAAAAGGCCGGTGCAAAACATTTGGTTTTGTCCCGGTCTCTTGCGTCACTAATTGTTTTCGTTTGCCCTTTGCTTTTTCTTTGAACGCTTATGATGCTGGTTAACTTCCATAATAACGGGAAGAATAACCGGGTGACGTTTGGTTTGCTTGTAAAGATAATCGCTGAGGTCTTCACGGACGTCCTGTTTCAAATTACTCCAGTCAAATTCTTTATGCTCGAGGTTATTAGAAACCGTCTTTTCAATAATTCCAGCAGCATCCTTCATCAGGTCCTTGTTGGCCTTAACGTAAACGAATCCTCGAGACGTCAACTTAGGCTGCGCAACAATCCGCTTTTTCTTACGGTCAATCGTTACAACTGCCACAAAAATACCATCTTCGGAAAGGACCTTACGATCACGAAGCACAATGTTTCCAATGTCCCCAATTCCGATACCGTCTATCATCGTATCAGCCAAATCAACACCCTTGCCTAAATGAATGTCATCTTTGGAAACTGAAATGATATCACCCTTGGCAGGAATAACGATCTGCTCATCCGTATAACCAATCTCTTTTGCCAATTGGGCATTCGCTTCAAGAAGCCGATATTCGCCTTGAACCGGGATAATGTATTTCGGATGCAATAGGTTCATCAATAATTGCAGATCCGCTTGACTTGCATCCCCTGATGAATTCATCTCATCTGAAATCATCTTGACTTCGCCATCTGCGCGATAAACCATGTCTCGGGTCTTGGCGACCGTCGTTTCCATCGCAGTTGATGGCGTCGTCGTGATGAAGACCAAGTCCTTTGGTTCAATATTAATATCACTTTGTTCCTTGTTAGCCATCCGCTGAATCGCTTTAATTGGTTCACCCATTTTACCAGTCTGAATAATCACAACCTTGTCAGGTGCCATCTTTTTCAATTCATCAAGTGACTCAATTAAGAGATCATCTTCCGGCAATTTTAAGGTATTCAAGCGCATTGCGGTTTTGACAATCCGTTCCAAATCGTGGCCGGTTAAATAGACGCGTCGGCCTGTTTTGGCAGCCGCATTGAAGACCTGTTGCATTCTCAAAATGTTGGAAGCAACGCTGGCCACAATAATTCGGCTGTCTTGATAGTTAAACGTATCATAAATGTATTCGGAAATTTGCTTTTCAGAAGCACTTGGCTTGGGATTTTCTGCGTTGCTTGAATCGTCAAGCAAGGCCAAGACACCCTCATCGCCAAGTTGGGTCAGTGCCGAATAGTTAGTCTGGTACAGCGGAGCAGCGGTCTGGTCAAACTTAAAGTCGCCAGTGTAAACAATGGCGCCCTCTGACGTGTGCAACGCCACACCCAGTGATCCGGGGATTGAATGAGTGGTCTTGAAAAAGGTCACCTTGCAATCCTCAAAGTCAATTTCGCTTCGATCACTGACAACGTGAAAATCGTCAAAGTTCTTAATTTGGTCTGAATCTGCGACATCCAATTTAGCCAGCTCAATGGTCATTTCGGACCCAAAAACCGGCACATCGAACTTATTCAGGAAGTATGAAATCGCACCAATCGAATCTGCGTGACCGTGCGTCAAAAATACACCGACAATTCGGTCCTTATTTTCTTCCAAATAGCTAAAGTCAGGGATAACAACGTCAATTCCCAGAAGTTCATTTTCAGGGTATTTTAGCCCACAGTCTAAAATATAGATACCACCGTTAATGTCGACCGCGTACATGTTCTTGCCGTTTTCGCGGGCGCCACCAATCGCCATTATTTTGATTTCGTTTTTCATGTTTCACCTCAAAAATTTAATTATGCTTTTTTACGTTCGTTTTCAGCTTCTTTTAGTTTAACATATTTTGTATGGAAACCGAATTTTTCAATGAATATTGCTGATTCTTAAGCTATGTATAAAAAAAGGAACGGAATTTATCCGTTCCAAAAATTCAATATTAACGACGAAGACCAAGGTCTTTGATCAATTGACGATAACGAGTAACATCCTTGTTACGCAAGTATGCTAATAAGTTACGACGATGACCAATCTTCTTCATAAGTCCACGTTGTGAATGATAGTCCTTACGGTGTGTCCGCATATGTTCGTTCAGTTCGTTGATATCTGCAGTCAAAACTGCGATTTGAACCTCTGCTGAACCCGTGTCGCCTTCATGACGGGCGAACTTGCTGATAATTTCATTTTTCTTTGTTTGTGTAATTGCCATAATATATAACCACCTTTAATTTTTTTGACGCCATCAACTGAGTCAGCGGAAGTGGTACCCGACAGACTAAGTCGAAGGTCTTGTACAACACACAAAAATTAGTATAACGGATTTTTGTGAAGAATACAAGTCAATCACCGACATTCATGGCGACTATGGGTTGCAATCAGCCCCTGGTTTTTGTATAATGATGCTTGTTGAAATTTAATAATTTTTACTTAGAATAATACTCGGAGGTGAATCAAATGCCAATTATCAAATCTGCTATCGAACGTGTTAAAACTAACGAAAAAGCACAACGTCGTAATGCTGCTCAACTCAGTGCATACAGAACTGCTGTTAAGAAGTTCCAAAAGGCACAAGTTGCTGGTTCTGACGATGTTAAAGACTTATACATTAACGCAATCAGCGCAATTGATCGCGCAAAATCAAAGGGCTTAATCAAAGCTAATAAGGCTGCTCGTGACAAGTCACGTTTAACTTCAAAGTTAGCCAAATAAAACCTTTCTGAGTTGTTAGTTTCCTAACAACTTTTTTTGTACACAAAAAATGGGGCTGAACCAAAAGTGTCAACTTTTGGCTCAGCCTCTTTTTGGTGTTTCCATATTATTGGCCTGAAGTGTGCGATAAATTCCGGGTTCAAAACGTCTTTTCAACTAACCTGCTTCATAAACTTAAGAACAAACAATTCGAATAGCAGCTCCGGTGGCCGACTCGTCGATTTCATTTGTCGCTCAGTGTCCACTAAGCCAATGTAGGCATCTCTGAGCTGGTTGTAGCTAAAGTGCTTAACAGTTTGCATTGCCAACTTAATACGATAAGGGTGAACTTTTAAAGTTGAAGCCAAGTTGCCCTGCGCGTACCCATGCTTTTGGAGAATCATGACCTGAAGCAGCAAACGGAACTGCTGGATTAAAACGGCATTAATCCGGATTGGCTCATCGTTTTCCAGCAACAGTTGATGGTAAATATCCATCGACTGCTTGGGATCCTTCCGCAAGACGCTGTTCACCAAATCAAATACATTTTGTTCCATCGACCGGCTAACCAACCCATTAACCGATTCAACATCAATAATCTTTGTTTCATTATTATATAAAATCAGCTTGGGTAAATCGCTCATCATCGAGGTTAGCTTACCACCAGTCAATTCGACCATTCGATCCAGAGCATCTGAATTAATGGAAAATCCTTGATCGGAAATTTTATCAGTCACTAATTTTTTGATTTCACTTTCACGTAAATTTCCAATTTCAATGGTTGTAGCGACTTTTTTGAGTGCCTTGGTGACCTTTTTGCGGGAATCAAGCTTATCATACGGTGCAAAAATGACCATGACTGTCGATTCCTCCGGGTGTTGAAGATAGTCCAAAAAATCATCGGTATTTTGTTCGAGCTTGGACTTAACCCTCATCCCCGTTAAAAAGAATGGTCGATTGACTATGACCAACCGTCGTTCACCAAAAAACGGTACAGAAATCGCGTCCTCTACCGCAGTTGAGATAGTGGTGTCTTCCATGTCATAATTACCAATATTCATTGACCGTTCGCTATCAGGAATCAGTCTAATAAATGCTTCTTTAATTTGTTGGGAAAGATATTCCTGATCCCCCAGGATTAAATAAACCGGATCAGCTGTCCTTTTATTCAGTTGTTTGATTAATTGAGAATAATTCATGATCCATTCCCTTCGTCACCACTCAAAACGGTCTCAAAATGACCCACATTATGTCGATATACATATCTTACCATACCCTGATTTTGAGTATTAAACATCTTAATGTTGTGCTGTTTCAATAACGCTACGGTTTCTTCATTTGGATGATGATAACGATTGTTTCGTCCAGCAGAAATCAAAGCAATTTGTGGATGCAGCTGACTGATAAATTGTGGATCGGACGATGTCTTACTGCCATGGTGTCCAACCTTGAGTACATCGGCAGTTAAATTGGGATGTCTGGTCAGTGTATCCAATTCTCCAGGGCGGTCCAGATCACCGGTAAACACCCAATTAAGGCCACCTTTACGCGTTGCTAAAACCATTGAATCGTGATTTTCGCCCTTACCTGGCAAATAAGGATGATAAATGGTTGCCGGCAAGCCCGGAACACGCATTTCATCATTGACACAAATTAACTTGGTTGATTGCTTGCGATTTGAAATTCGATTCATGAAGCCTGGATTCTTATCCATTCCCAAAGGAATCAAAATCCGCCGAACGTTCATTTCTTCAATGAATGCGGGTAAATCCCCGCAGTGGTCCGCGTCTTGATGACTGACACACATGTTGTCAATCCGTGAGACCCCAATACTTTTCAGATAGTTGATCGATAACCGCTTTGCCTGATAGTCCCGGCTTTCCTTCTGCCACGGCTGCGAATTGAAATGAACCTTTCCGCCAGTATCAATCATCGTAATACTCCGATTAAACGGCTCACGAATTAGAAAGCTGTCACCCTGACCAATGTCAAACATCGTCACTTCTCCATGCAACGGAAAGTGAATCACCATAAACGTCCCGACATACAGAAATGTAAGTCCAAGCACCGCAAGTTTAACCGCTTGCCGGCTGACAATGACCAATAGAAATGTCAAGATGAGCATCGTCAATACAATCCCCAATGCCGGTTTCCCGAATACAATCAGTCCGGGCAGTCCACTAATCCAATTCAAGCTGTCGTTGAATAGATGCAGCAACCATTCCACCGGCGTGACCAGCCAGAGACTAAACATCCCAACAACAACGCCAAGTATGACCAAAGGGAATATCACTTTGCCAAATAATGGTAAAACAATCAAGTTGACCGCAACGCTTAAAAAGTGCCATTCATAAATATGAAATAACAAGATTGGAACTGTCAACAAATTCAGTAAAATCGTCTGTTTAAAATACGTTAGCTTTTCGGACACAATCAATCCCAACGCCAATAAATAGCTTAATTGAACCCCCGTCAAGAACATGGCTTCGGGTAAAATCATTAGGTTCAGCATCAATGCCAAGCTCCAAATGTCGAGCTTGGATAAACCAACCCGAAATAATCGGTTTAAAATTGCAATAACCGCCATCACGACCGCTCGCAGTAAGCCCGGTGAACCACCAGAAAAAATAAAGTACCCACCCAAAAGCGTAATGGAGATAACGGCCTTTTTAAACCGGGAAAGCCCTAATATTGCCAGTAGCTGATCAACAATCGCCAAAAAATAAGCAACGTGCATCCCTGAGATGCTAAAGACATGCAGTAGTCCCAACTGTTTAACGCCAGCCATCTCATCGAAAAAATGAGTTGGCCGATAACCACTGATCAATCCTGTTGCGTAAAGAGACAGCGTCTTGGGCAAGTGGTCACAATACTGATTAAAACGGCTGCGAAGCATATGAATCCGATCAATTAAAGACAAGTGGGCAGGTGGTCCCATCATCGTCAAGTTCTCTCCGATAAAGGCCTTTTGAATCTTTTGATGATGGTAATAACGATTCATATCAAATTGGTTAACGTTAGTCGCAGGCAAAAAATCATCCAGTTTTCCACTCATTTTTGCGTTAATCGGCTTAATACTGTGTTGCAAGAGTTCCTGTTGACCTTTGGATTTTAACCGACAATAAAACACGTATTTCTGCTGTTGTCCGTCTGGTCGACCAATAAAGCTTAAACTGGCCCCATTGACCTTAAGCGTATCCGGATACAGCTTAACTGTCCATGTCACCGGTGTCTCGGGTTGAAACTGGTGTTGATGCCTATCCAGTTGTAAATGAGTGATCAAACAAACGCCGGCAAAGAGGGTCCCAGCTACTAATGAACCCACAAGGATGGTCGGGTTTTTGACCAAGATGATTCTAATAAACAAGACAGCAAGCAGCACAATGCCAATCAGACGATTGCCATAAAACACCACGCCGAGTCCCAACATCACCATCGCCGGGAAAATCAACCAGTTTTTTAAAATAATTAGTCAGACAAATAGGATTGAAATGGCACTCTGTCCATGTCAGATTGAGTCAGCTTAATTTTGTGGAGTTCAATATTCTTCAGTTGAATCAGCTTTTGTGCATAGTCGTTATTATGATAATTTCTGAGGTAATTAATTTTGGTAATTCCAGCCTGCAGCAACATTTTCGTACACTGAAGGCACGGAAAATCCGTGACGTAAATTTCAGCATTATCCGTACTTTCGCCGAACTTGGCACATTGAAGAATTGCATTCATCTCGGCGTGAATCGTTCGGACGCAATGGCCATCTTCCAAATAACAGCCAACATCAATACAATGGTCGTCACCTGCTACTGAACCGTTATAGCCTCCGGCAATGATTCGTTTATCGCGGACAATCACTGCACCAACTGATAAACGCTCACATGTGCTTCTGGAGGCCAATAACACAGCCTGCATCATAAAATATTGGTCCCATTTTATTCGTTTATCCATTTTCATTCCACCTTCTATGAATTAAATCATATCTCAATTTGTCGTTTTGAGCTACACACAAATTGAAGATTTAAGATTCGCAAAGGTTTTCTCGCCAAATCCTGGGACTTCTTTGAGTTCTTCAATATTTTTAAACTGTCCATGAGCTTGACGGTAGGCAATAATTTGGTCTGCCTTTTTGTCACCAATACCCGAAAGTTCCTGCAACTTGGTCTTATCAGCGGTGTTTAAATTAATCTGTTGGCCAGAATCTGCTGTTGAGGACGATGCCGTTTCCGTCGCACCCGCATCGGTGGTTGAGTCGGCAGCGTCGGCTGGTGTGGCCGCAGGAGTGGTTGTCGAGGTCACCGGCGACCCCTTTTCTCCTCTAATGGGAACGTAGATTACCTGTTGATCCGTTAATTTTTGCGCCAGGTTAATCTTTTTCTTATCCGCTGATCGATTGTAGCCTCCAGCCAAATCGATGGCGTCTACCACCCGCATATTGGCGCTCACTTGATAGACGCCGGGATTTTTAACCGCCCCTTTGACATCAACGTACATCTGTTGATTACTTCCAGAGGCCACCTGCTTGGGCTGCTCCGAAGTACTTGCCGGCGTCGAAGTGGTCTCTGACATCGTTGAGGAACTCGAAACGGCCATTTGTGCATCTTCAGCCGTGTCTGCTTGGCCCCCATGATTCATCAGCATCCCACCGATTACAAACATAAACATAACGATTACGGCAACTAAGCCAATCAAAATTTGATAAAGATAGTCATCAATAAACTCACGTATCCTATTCATACTGTGCCTCCCTTCTAAGAATTAGATACGAAAAAAAGGATTAGAATCTCTAATCCCTTCAAAAATTATTTATTTGATTGTTTTTCCAAAACAGAAACTGCCTGAGCGAAGGTCTTAATTGGAATCACCTTCATATTGGGCGCATATTTTTTGGCGGTTTCCTTCGCCAATTGATAGTTGGTCTTATGGCCTTCTTCATACTTCAACACAGATTTAGTTGGTTTGACATAGGGTGCCAAGAAGATTTTAGCCCCGTGTCTTTTAGCAGTAATGACCTTTTTATCAATCCCACCAATTTCGCCGACGTTACCAAGGCCGTCAACGGTCCCTGTCCCGGCAACCTTCTGTCCGTGGCGCAAATCTTTATTGGTTAACTGACTGTAAATCTGCAGTGAGAACATCAATCCACCTGATGGGCCACCGACTTGTCCCGGATTGACTTTGATCGGAATCCCCGGCTTAACTTCCACATCATCCGTTAAGGTAATGCCAATTCCGGCCCGGTGTTTGGAAATCATTCCAAGCGGTGCGGTGGCCTTTTTGATCTTACCATTGCGCTTGTACGTAACCGTTAATTTCTCGCCGTATTTTTGTTTCTTAACGTACTGAATAAAGCCGTTGGCGCTCTTGAACTTGTGGCCGTTTAACGCCACGACGACGTCACCGACTTGCAGCTTGTTCTTGAAATTGGACTGTTTCATCAAGCTCATAACGTAGATGCCGGCATACTTAATTCGGACCCGTTTGTGGGCATAATGATATGCCGTATAAATGGCACCGTTAATTGAGCCGTCCATATAGATCTTTTGAACCTTCTCATAAGCCTTCATGTTTTGGCCGCCAGTGACGTCTTCTTCCGGCTCAATTGAGTAATATGGGCTCATCTTGGCGTACAGATAGGTAAAAGGGCGTGCCTGGGCAATACTGACCGACATTAACATAAATTGGCCTTTTTGCCTGTCAGGGTGGTCCTTGATATTCACAATTTTGCTCAGATTCGAAGCGTCCCCAGGACCTTCAATATAACTTGGTAACGGCCATAACGAGCCAACAGCCACGAAAAGGAAAATGGCAAACCAAATCAGATATTTTTTCGTGCTTTTTTTCATCAGTTAACCACTCTCTCAACAATTATTTTATTTAGCATACTTGGCAGCAAGCGCTGCTGCAACTGATTTTGGGACGAATTTCGAAACATCACCTTGGAACTTGGCGATTTCTTTGATCATGCTCGATGAAAGGTCCCGATAATTGGCCGCAGTCGGCAATAAGACCGTCTGAATCCGGTCATCAAGCTTTTCGTTCAACCCCGCAATCGACATTTCGGTATCCAAATCTGCACTGCCACGGACGCCGCGAACTAATACGGTTGCGCCGAGTTGCCGGGCGAGATTGACAGTTAATTCTTCAGAAGTGATCACTTCGACGTTATCCAATTGCTGAAGTGCCGCTTTCGCAAAGGCCGCCCGTTCATCCGTGGTAAATAATGCGTGCTTATGGGTATTAATGCTGATTGCAACGTAAATTTGGTCAAAAATTCGAGAAGCCCGTTGAATCACGTCAACGTGTCCAAATGTAATTGGATCAAAACTTCCGGCATACAATGCTTTTGTCATTCGTCATTCCCCATTTGAAAGTCATAGATTGTCAAATTCGTTAAACCATAATTTTTTTGCTTAATTGCCTTGAAGCCGGTCATGGTCTCGGGCAGTTCGGTGTGATTATCTGTCTCACAAACGACGATCGCCTGTTCATTGAGAAGATCCAAGTCCCTTAACGAAGCTAAGGTTGCCACAATTTGTTGCAATTTGTAAGGTGGATCCAAGAAAACCATATCGAACTTTTCATTTTGGGCAGAGAAATCCTTTAACACGGCTTCTGCACTGCCTTTAATCACATCAAATTGGTCTTGTGCGTGGATTTTTTCAATGTTTTCCTTAATGGCTTTGATCGCCTGATATTGACGATCCACCAGTACGGCTTTGTCCATTCCTCGAGAAACCGCCTCAATTCCCACGGCACCCGAACCGGCAAACAAATCCAAAAAGACGCCGCCGTGATAGTACGGCCCCGTCATGCTGAACAAAGATTCCTTTACTTTATCGGTTGTTGGCCGCGTTTTATCACTTTTAACCGGATTCAAGCGGATTCCACCATATTTTCCTGATACAATTCTCATGTGCTACCTCAACTTTAATAATCTTCATCAGCCGTGTCATCATCGTCGTCGAGATCCTTCTTACCTTCAACCTCTTGGACAAGTTCATTTAAATGCGATGGCACGACTTGTTTGACATAATTTTGAGCGGACAACTTGTTCATAATCTCCTCGCGATCAGCCTCGTTGACATAAAGCAAGGCATAGCGCATCCGCTTTGATACATAGTATAGTCTACCGTAAGACTTAAGGTTTCTAGAATGCCTAATCGAGTGCAAATAAACGATTAACCCGGTTGTTGGTTGAATGTCTAAAGCCATACGCACATCTCCTTTGTTATTGTCTGACAACTTTCAGTGCTTTTTTGGCAATTCGCTGGCGACTGCTGATGTTTAGCACAACCCCCAAGCAAAATGAAAGTGTTAAAATACTTGACCCACCGTAGCTGATGAATGGGAAGGTCACCCCAGTGATTGGCAGAACTCCCAGGACACCACCCATATTAAAGAACGTTTGAATACTCATGTAAGTTGCGACACCATAGCAGATCAGGCTTTGGTAGGGGCTGTTACTGCGAACCCCAATTTGAACGGTTCTCAAAATGATCACCGTTAATAATGCCAAGACCAAAAATGCCACAATTGCGCCCAACTCTTCAGTCAGAATTGACATGATGAAATCAGTGTTGGGTTCGGGGAGGTAACCTGTTTTTTGAACACTATTGCCAAGCCCCACTCCAAACAATCCGCCATTGCTAATTGCATAATAGGAATTCACAACTTGCTGTCCGGTTCCCTGTGCGTGACCGAAGGGATTTGTAAATGCAACGATCCGTTGCAGTTGATAGGACCCGGAAAAGCTATCGGATTTTGCCATCGGAACCAAGATAAATTCAAATGCCAAAACAGCTGCTGCAAGACAGCCATAAATGATCGAGAGTGCTCGCTTCCAAGAAAAGCCGCTGCAATTAAACAGGATGAATGCAATTGCCAGATTAATCGCAGCCCCACCGGAATCGGGTTGTTTGAGGATCAAGGCAATCAGGACAGCTGTAAAAAACAGTGGCCATTTCATCTGTTCCCACCAGTTGCGGACTGATAAGGTGATTTCCGGTTGCCCCTTGTCGATCGCGTCAGCTAACCAAATAATCAAAAAGAACTTCACAAATTCGGCTGGTTGAATGTTAACTGGGCCCAGGTGAATCCACCCGGCAGCCCCGTTAATGGTCTTGCCAACTACCAATAGACCGATCAACACGACAATAAAGAGGGCCAATAATGATTTTAAAAATTTGGGCTTCCGTAAATACTTCATGTTCATGGCAGCCATAACCAACACAATGATGACACTTAGAATCACAAAAATCAGCTGCTTAATTAAATAACTAAGTGGACTACCACCGTTTTGAAGGCCAATGTTTGCACTGGCAGAATACACCATGACGATGCCAATGACAGACATGATTAGATACGGCACAAAGATAACATAGTCCAGATTTTTTAAACGTTCTTTCCCCATTGGTCCAACTCCACTTTTCAATAATTATGTAGGTACATCGAACTACATTATATCATAATTGAAAAAGGCAATATGAGTTGGAAAAATTCTTAAGAAAACAAAAAGAGGCTGAGTCAAAAACTTACGCTTTTGGCCCAGCCTCTAAATGATTAAATCAATTATTTTTAGTTATGACGCTTCTTTTTTGCTTCCTTCTCACGAGTGTTTGAGTTAAGAATCTTCTTTCTCAAACGTACATTGTGAGGGGTTACTTCACACAATTCATCTTCATTCAAGAATTCAAGTGATTCTTCAAGTGAAAGATGAGTTGGTGTCTTAATCCGTGCCATGTCATCAGAACCGGCGGCCCGGACGTTAGTCAAGTTCTTACCCTTCGTGATGTTAACCGTAATATCATTCTCACGGTTATTTTCACCAACGATCATTCCTTCGTACACTTCAGTACCTGGATCGATCAATAATGTCCCACGGCTTTCAATACCCATCATTGCATAGGTAGTGGCTTTACCGGCGTTCATTGAAACAAGGGTTCCCTTGGTACGACCAGGATTCCAGCCCTTGATAACTGGCAAGTACTTTTCGAAAGTATGGTTCAAGATACCGTATCCACGAGTCAATGACAGGAATTCAGTTGAATAACCGATCAATCCACGTGATGGCGCCAAGAATGTCAGACGTGTCTGACCATTATCGGTCGTTTCCATGTTCTGCATAGTTCCTTTACGTTGTGAAAGGGTATCAATAACTGAACCGGTATATTCATCTGGCGTATCGATTTGAACTGATTCAAATGGTTCGCACATCGTGCCGTCAATTTCTCTATAGATAACTTCTGGACGTGAAGCTTGTAATTCGTAACCTTCACGACGCAAATTTTCAACCAGAATTGATAAATGTAATTCCCCACGTCCGGAAACAACCCATGCACCGGGTTGGTCCGTATCTTCAACTCGAAGTGAAACATCGGTATGAAGTTCATGCTTCAAACGATCTTCTAGTTGACGGGCAGTTACAAATTTACCATCTTGGCCGGCAAATGGTGACGTGTTGGTTGCGAATGTCATTTGTAGGGTTGGGGCATCAATTCTAAGAATTGGAAGTGGTTCCGGGTCCTTAGGATCAACAACGGTTTCACCAACGTTGATATCTTCCATACCTGAAACGGCGATCAAATCACCAGCCTTGGCGGAATCAATATCTTCCTTCTTCAAACCGAAGAATCCCATTAATTTGGTTACTCGGAAGTTCTGCTTTGAACCGTCAAGCTTCATAACAGTAACGCTGTCACCAACTTTGATGGTTCCACGGAAGATCCGGCCAACACCAATTCGACCAACGAAATCATTATAATCAAGCATTGCAACTTGGAATTGTAATGGTTCGTCTGAGTTGTCGATTGGAGCTGGAATATCTTTGATAATGGTATCAAAGATTGGCTTCATTGTGTGCTCTTGCTTGCTGACATCAGGATCATAACTTGATGTTCCGTTCATTGCAGATGCATAAACAACTGGGAAATCAAGCTGTTCTTCGTCGGCACCAAGTTCGATAAATAAGTCAAGAACTTCGTCAACAACTTCTTGAGGGCGGGCACCTTCACGGTCAACCTTGTTAATCACAACGATTGGTGTTAAGTGTTGTTCAAGCGCTTTTTTCAAAACAAAACGGGTTTGTGGCATGGTTCCTTCGAAGGCATCAACGACAAGTAAACACCCGTCAACCATTCGCATAATTCGTTCAACTTCACCACCAAAGTCAGCATGTCCTGGGGTATCCAAGATGTTGATTTGTTTGTCGCCGTAACGAACGGCAGTGTTCTTCGAGAGAATGGTGATTCCTCGTTCTCTTTCAATAGCATTAGAGTCAAGTGCCCGATCCTCAATCTGTACATGTTGATCAAGAGTATCTGACTGCTTTAACATTTCGTTAACCAGGGTTGTCTTACCGTGGTCAACGTGGGCAATAATGGCGATGTTACGAATGTCGTCGCGTGTTTTTAATTTAGTATCCAAGTCGTTTGCTTCCCTTCATTTAAATCAAACCGAATGCTGCACACTTCATATTATTTGCATAAAAAAACTGTGACAACCGTCACAGTCCGACTATTTACTTACAATTGTAAGAATGTCTCGATGTGCATTTCGTGTTGCTAACAATACTGGAGTTGATGATAACACATTTAAACGTTGTCCGTCAATAGTTGTCATCTTTAAGCCGGCTGCCTCGCAGAGAATTCTCCCTGCACCAAAGTCCCACGGCTTAAGGTAGGAAATATATCCTACCAGTTCACCTCGGAGAACCGAGACGATATCAATACCAGCACTTCCATAAATGCGCATCCCCAGTGACTGTTGGGCGATGTCCACCATATTATAATCATTGTGTAAGACCATCGGCCCACTGAGGCCAATGAGTCCCTCTCTGAGCGGGGTGTCGACGATCTCTGGTAACGGATGCCCATTGTCGAAAACACCCAGGTCAGGGCCGCCTGAAAGCAAGTGTTTGCCAATTACATCCATTACGTATCCCAAAACGCCCTTACCGTCCTCATACAAGGCAACCATGATTGCAAAATGATTTCGTTGTTTAACAAAATTCATCGTGCCATCAATTGGGTCAATAATCCAGATTTTTCCGTCAGTTGAGTCAACTTTGTCGCCAAAGCCCTCTTCTCCAAGAATTTTGGCGTCCGGATCAAATTCACGAATCTTGCTGACCAAAAACTTTTCGTTTTGCTTATCAATGTTTGTGACCAGGTCTTTACGACTAGTCTTGGTATCCACCGTCAATCGAGTATCGATTCTTCTCAAAACATTGTCACGGGATTCGTGCAGCCATCCCCTGACTGCCTTATCGATCGTCTTCAACTCATTAATTTCCATTATGTGCCTCACGTACCTTTAAATTAACATTTTGTTCATCCTTGGAAGCCTTAATCACTTGATAGGCGTTATATCCGGAGCGTTCCTCGAAGGCTGACTCCAGTTGCTTTTGTTCCATTTTACTCGGAACAATTTTTTGGAAACGCCGATAAGCCTCTAAAAATTCTGAACGTTCAATCCCACTTGACTGCTCATAAGCTTGTTCAATTGTTTGAAAGAAGTTGACGAGATCGATAATTTCATCAACACTTAGCCCATCAATTAGGGGGTACTCATACCCATCAGCCATATTCTCCACTCCGATCACGACTATGTTGCCTTTATTATATGATACATCTGAAGTTTGTGAAACCGAAAAGTTTTTGTTTCTGATGAACGCCGGCATTTATGAGGCACTAATTCTCAGCAAGTCCTGTTGCAGCCAGTTCCAATCCCGATAGCATCAAGAAAAGGCACCCGTGACAACAATTCATCACAGGTACCTTTTTTGATGCGCTAAGACCACTAGAGTCTCTTTGCGATATTTTTAAATGTGGGTTGGGAATCCTAAACCAACATCTGCGGCTTCTTGAACTGGTTCGCTCAAGGTTGGGTGTGGATGAATGGTAAGGGCAATGTCTTCAACATTCATGTGACTGTTGACTGCCAAACTAAGTTCAGCAACCAAATCACTTGCACCAGGACCAACAATTTCGCCACCAACGATTGTCTTATCGTCTTTGGTGAAAATCAAACGAACAAATCCATCAGCTTCGTCCAATGATATGGCACGAGCATTACCAGCAAATGGGAACTTCGAAGTTGACACTTCAATATCCTTATCTTTGGCTTGAGCTTGAGTCATACCAACGACAGCGATTTCTGGGTCTGAGAAGCAGACTGCAGGAACGCCAACATAATCGTTAGCAGTGTTTTCACCGGAAATAGCACCGGCAGCAACCTTGCCTTGGAAGAAGGCTTTATGAGCCAATGCAGGACCCGAAGCAATATCTCCAATTGCGAAGATATGTGGTGAATCAGTTCTGCCTTGGATATCAGTTTGAACAATTCCATGATCGTCGAGCTTAACCTTAGTATATTCAAGGCCAAGGTCGTCAGTATTTGGCCGACGTCCAACGGTTACCATGCAGTAGTCAGCTTTGATGGTTGTTTGTTTGCCATCTTCTTCGTACGTTACGGAAACGCTATTGTCATCTTGACTTGAAGAAATTGCTTTGGCACTGGTATGAATATCAACGCCCTTCTTCTTCAAGTTCTTAACAACCAATGAAACCATATCTTTGGTGAATCCATTCAAGATGGAATCCAAGCCTTCGATGATTGTAACGTGAGAACCTAAGTTAGCATATGCACCAGCTAATTCAGTACCAACGTAGCCACCACCGATAACAACGAATTCTTTAGGAATTTCCGGTAAGTTCAAGCCACCGGTTGAGTCAATTACTCGGCCGTCAAACTTGAATCCAGGAATTTCAATTGGATGTGATCCACTGGCAATAATTAAGTTGTCGAACTGAATGGTCGTTCCAGTATCAGCACTCATGAATTGTTGTGGCCCTGTCGGCATAACTCGAAGTTGAGTATCGCTATCCAGAACAGCTTCACCATGAATTACTTCAACCTTGTGCTTGTTCAGCAGCATCTTAACACCGCTTGTCATACGGTCAACAACTTTCTTTTGCTTCCACTCTTGGGTTTTGGCAAAATCAATTGTTGCGGGTTGTGTTGTAATGCCGTAGGTCGATGCGTCGTTTGCTTCTACCAAACGATGTCCAGCAGCGATCAAAGCTTTGGATGGAACACAACCAACGTTTAAACAAACACCGCCAAGTGTCTCTGATTTTTCAATCAGTGTAACTTTTTGTCCTAATTCGGAGGCACGGATTGCGGCAACGTAGCCACCAGGGCCAGCTCCGATAATTACTGTTTCTTTCTTTTCAACATCAGCCATTATTCGATCATCCTTCCATCAACAGCATAGCTGGATCATGAAGCAATTGATTCATGTAGTTCAATGCATTTTGTGCAAGGGCACCATCAATTAATCTGTGGTCATAGCTCAATGAAAGTTTCAACATGTTACCAACTTTGATTTCGCCATCTTCTGGATCAACGTATGGTTCCTTGGCAATCTTACCAACACCTAAGATAGCAACTTCTGGTTGGTTGATAACTGGAGTGAACCAGCCACCACCGATTGAACCAACGTTACTAATGGTAATGGAGCCGCCCTTCATTGTATCTGGGCCAAGCTTGTTATCATATGCGGCTTGGGTATTTTCAGTGATTTCCTTGGCAATTTCAAACATACCCTTGGAGTCGGCATTCTTAATGTTTGGTACATACAAGCCATGATCAGTGTTAGTTGCAATACCAACATTGAAGTAGTGCTTGTAAACGATTTCTTGAGTCGTGTCATCAATTGATGCGTTGAATTCAGGATATTTCTTCATTACGGCAACCAATGCCTTTACGATGTAAGGCAGGAATGTCAAATGAATATCTTGATCTGCAGCGGCTTGCTTGTACTTCTTACGGTTTGCCATCAAAGCACTAACTTCAACGTCATCAAATGAGGTTACGTGAGGGGCAATATCTTTGGATGTCCGCATGGACTTCGCAATGATTTTACGCATTGGAGACATTGGTTCACGTGTCTCAAGATCAGGCTGGTCAGACTTCCAAGCTTTAATTGCTTGGCCGGCAGCCTTAGCTTCGCCAGCAGGTGCGGCAGCGGCAGCAGCTGGTGCTGCGGCTGGTGCTGCAGGTGCAGCAGCTGGATTGAAGTTATCAATATCAGCCTTGGTGATTTGACCATGGTTTCCTGTTGCGGGAACCGCGGTAATATCAACGCCTTTGTCACGTGCGTATTGACGTACGGAAGGCATTGCCTTGATAATTGCGTTTGGATTTGAAGCAGCCGGTGGTGCTGTTACTGCTGCAGGAGCAGGTGCAGCCGGAGCAGCAGGTGCTGGAGCTGCGGCTGGTGCTGGTGCGGCAGCTGGAGCAGGTGCAGCTTCTTCTTTTGGTGCTGCAGCAGGCGCAGCATCATCTGGTGAATCAGGAGAACCATCATCAATGACAACTAAAACGTCGCCTTTTTCAGCGGTTTCCCCCTCCTGCTTTTCAATACTCTTAATGGTTCCGGCAACTGGAGATGGCATTTCTTGGACAGACTTGTCGTTTTGAATTTCTACTAACGGATCGTCTTCCTTGACCACATCGCCAACCTTAACGTCCCAGGTCGCGATTTCACCTTCAGTAATACCTTCTCCCATTTCTGGTAGTTTAAACTTATAAGCCATGGGATCTAACTTCCTTTCTCTTAAAAATTAGAATTTTAGTAGTTTAAGATTTCTCGTACTTTAGCTTCAATATCATCAGCATTTGGAAGCCAGTAATTTTCAGCCATAGCAAATGGGAAGATACTGTCAGGTGCGGCAACACGGCCGATTGGTGCATCCAATGACATAATGTCTTTTTCAGCAATGTCTGCAGCAACTTTAGCGCCGGCACCGGTCATCTTCTGTGCTTCTTGTGCGATCACTACTTTATGAGTCTTGTCGATTGAAGCGAAGATTGTTTCATCATCAATTGGTGATAATGAACGTAAATCGATCACTTCAACTGAGATGTTCTCTTTTTCTAATTTATCAGCTACTTTGAGTGCTTCGTTAACTTCAGCACTGTAAGCAACAACGGTAATGTCAGATCCTTCGCGAACAACGTTAGCCTTGTCTAGCGGAACAGTGTAGTGGCCATCTGGGACTTCATCCTTCATTGAACGATAAAGCTTCAGGTTTTCCATGAATAGAACCGGGTCGTTGTTTTCAACGGCTGAGATAACCATTCCTTTGGCGTCGTATGGGTTGGCAGGCGTTACAACACGTAATCCTGGGATACCTACGAACAAACCTTCCATTGAGTCCCCGTGAAGTTCAGCGGTATGAGTACCACCACCAAATGGGGTTCTGATCGTGATTGGCATTGAAACATCACCTGAGAAACGGAATCGGTTACGTGACATTTGACCGCCAATTGAATCTACAGCTTCCATTGTGAATCCCATGAATTGAATTTCCGGGATTGGACGCCAGCCAGTCAATGCAAGACCGATTGACATTCCTAAAATTCCTGATTCTGCAAGTGGGGTATCGAATACTCGATCTTCACCATATTTGTCTTGCAGTCCTTCAGTGGTACGGAACACACCACCGTTTTTACCAACATCTTCACCAAAAATAAGAGTCTTCGGATCGTCTTGTAATACTTGGTCAAGTCCGTTGGTAATTGCTTTAATATATGTCATTTTAGCCATGATTACTTCGACTCCTTTGCTTCGAATTTCTTAATGTCATCTGCAACATCTGGGGTAGGAACTTCAAATGTGTGCTTCAAGAAGTCACTAACCTTTTGAGTAGGAGCAGCTTCAGCTTCCTTCATTGCATCTTTGAATTCGTCCTTGTATTGAGCGACTAATTTGTCTTCTTTGTCTTGATCCCAAAGTTTCTTCTCAGTCAGGACTTTTCTCAAACGAATTAATGGGTCTCGGTCAAACCATGGTTTTTCTTCTTCCTTAGTACGGTAACGACTAGGATCATCACCAGCGGAACTGTGGGCACCGAAACGATAAGTCAATGTTTCAACTAATGCTGGACCATTGCCTGCAGTTACGAAGTCACGAGCTTCTTTTGCAACCAGGTATGTTGCAAGAATATCCATTCCATCAACTTGAACACCTGGAACACCGGAAGCAACACCCTTTTGAGCAAGGGTTTCAGCAGCAGTCTGAGTCTTACGTGGAACTGAAATTGCCCAGCCGTTGTTTTGAACGAAGAATACTTCTGGAGCTTGGAATGAACTGGCAAAGTTGATTCCTTCATAGAAGTCACCCTGTGAAGTACCACCATCACCGGTAAATGTGTAAGCAATGGTATCCTTCTCACCATTCTTCTTAATTCCCAATGCGGCACCTGCTGATTGAACGTATTGGGCACCAATAATAATTTGTGGGATAAATGCGCGTACACCGCGTCGTACGAAGTCATAAGCCTGATAGTGACCTTTTGACCATAAGTAACCCTCTTTAACGGTTGCACCGTGTTGGATTAATTGTGGAAGATCACGATATGCTGGGAATAGGTAGTCTTGTTTCTTCATTGCGTGTTCGATCCCCATTTCTGAGGCCTCTTCACCGAAAGTTGGAGCATAGAAACCTAATCGACCCTGACGCGAAAAGTTCATTGTTTGTTCATGCAATGCACGTTCCCAAACCATCTTTTCCATCAGTGTAACTAGTTCGTCATCACTGAACCGGTCAAATAATTCTTGATTTACTATTTTACCGCTTTCATCAATAACTTGAACTGGTTTCTTAAATGGATCGCTCATCGTTGATTTGATTTTGGCAAAATCAACAACATGCTTACTCTTTGCTGCCATAGATAACACTTTCCTTTCCTAAAAAGCTAGACTTGTGATGTACAAACAGATCACTTCTAAACCACAACTCAAATTTAGCATTTTTCAGCTCCGTTTGCAAGCCCTTTCATTGCTGTGAAACCAACTTTTTTGAATTATTTTTTCTTTTTTGTAAATCAGGCTTGAAAACGCTTGTCGCAGTAGAGTTTGTGAAATTCAGTGAAATAAAACAGGATAGTTTTTTTCTTAAATTTAAGATAGAATAGATTGGATAAGCAAATGTTAAAAATATTTTCGGAGGTCTTTGGCGTGTTTTTAATGAAGGATATTGTACGAGATGGAGATCCGGTTCTCCGCAAACAAGCTCAAAAAGTAAAATTCCCACTCAGCGACCAGGATAAAAAGTTGGCCCATGACCTCATGGAATACCTTGAAGTCAGCCAGGATCCGGAACGTGGTCAAGAGTTGGGATTGCGTGCCGGCGTTGGTCTCGCCGCACCACAAGTTGGCGTCTCAGAAATGATGGCGTCCGTCTTAGTTCCTAGTGAAGATGAAAATGAAAAAGATAAACCGGTTTTCAAGGACGTGATTATCAACCCGGTTATTGTGTCGAATTCTGTTCAAAGAGGCGCCTTGACTGAGGGTGAAGGTTGTCTATCAGTTGATAAGGACATCCCCGGATACGTTCCCCGAGCGGCCAGAATTACCTTGAAGTATCAAGACGTTGACGGAAAAGAACATCAGATCCGTCTCAAAAATTATCCGGCAATCGTTTGTCAGCATGAAATTGACCATCTGCACGGGACGTTATTTTATGACCATATCAACAAAGAGAATCCATACGCAAAAACAGACGATGAAATATTCATCTATTAACAATCAAAAGCGTGACCGACAGCTCAGTAAGCTGTTTCCGGTCACGCTTTTTGTTTTAAAACTATGATTTTATTGAGCTTAGTTGAAAGTAATTGCTTTGTGAACCAACTGCTAATGAACTTTTTGTAAGTAACTGTTTATTTTTCATTTGAGTTGAAAAAATCAACTTCGTGAAGAGTCGAATAAACGTCAAACTGACTTTTATTTTCATAATGAGGTTTTTTCATTAACGGCTGCAGGATCAGAAATATCCACCGGCATCTGGATATGAATGAATTTCGGCATCGTGGCGAGTGTAAAAATCAGCATGCCAATTCCCGACAATATAAATACCGCTCCACTCGGGAAGATTTGAAAAATAGCCGAGTAAAAGAGTGTCCCAACAGGAATCGACATCATATTCAATGAGATTTCAGTTGACGTTACCCTTCCCATCAACGGGGTGGGAACTGTTTTTTGCATGTAGATACCAAATGGCGTGTTCATGAAGGAAAGCGCTCCTCCCATACTCAAAGTCATCAAGGAACCGATGACTTGAACCGTTAATCTATTAGAGGTCGCCATAAACAACCAGCCAATGCCTGCCAATGCCACACTCATTGTCAACAACGTGAGTGCCAGGATCTTTGCCAAATGTTTAATTGCCGGCAAAAAACTGATGATCAAATTGCCGGCCAACATACCAACAGCGTCCATTTAATTTAAGATGCCAAGTGTCAGATTGCCAAGATGTAAGTGCTGCACAATGATAAATGGAAGTCCCACGTTGATCACAGCAAAAACAAAGTTTAGAAATAGTGCGACGCAAATTAAGTATTTCAAAAACGGCTGTGATGCCAGATACGACAAGCCGGATTTAAATTTGGCAAGCTGAGATTGTTCGTTCTGTGGCTCTGTCACCTTGTGTTGGGGTTGATAATGAAAGCGCATCGTAAGCAGGATTAACAGCGAAATCACATGGGCTGACAGTTGAAACACCAAGAATGCCGTAAACCCCATCAATACATATAAGGATGCCGCCACAATTGGTGAGAACACTAACGCAAACGAACTTGCTGACTGGGTTAACGCATTTAATTTTTGGATGTGATTGCCATTAACCAATTCACGGATAGATGCGGTGTAGCCGGAATTGGACAGATTTACCGAAGCATAGTTGACGATCAAAAACAGAACCGTCGGTAGCAATTTCCCCTGACCGTGAAATAAAGAAATTGTCATTGCATAAGTGAGTAATGCAAGAATCCGGATCCCAAGGCTGATGATCAATAGCCGTTTGTGAGGATAGCTATCTACCAAATTTCCAATGGGTACCAGCCCAATTAACGTGACCAGCGGCATGATAATCATTGACACCCCAAAACTTAACGACATCCCTGTTGCGTGCAGTAACATCAAGCCCAGTGCAAAGGAAAACATATCCCCACAAAACGTACTAATAAAGTTACTGGAAACATCTTTAATAATTTGTTGGTTTGACTCATGATCGCTAATTTCCATATGCTTCGCCTCCAGATTTCTTGATTGATTAAAGCCTACTACCAACCAATTCCATTTGGCGGTAAAATAGGGCTCATATATGCAACATGGAGGTAACTGATGAAAAAATACGGTCCCACAGTCAAAAAAATCCGACTCATTAAAGGCTTCACCCGCAGCGAAGTTTACTCAGGAATCATCTCCAGATCCTTTGCGGCACGATTTGAACTGGGTGAAAATAACATTACT
>NZ_JAXGWW010000004.1:0-26237 GCF_040773105.1 Lentilactobacillus sp. | reverse complement strand
GCACCTTTTCCTTCAGGATCCGGCGCAGTCATGTGATAAGCATCACTCGTAGTTCCGTAACCGACAACTTCGGCAAGGATTTTAGCGCCACGTGCTTTCGCATGATCATAGTCTTCCAGAATTAACGTCCCGGAACCTTCACCCAAGACAAACCCGTTTCGGTCCTTGTCAAACGGAATTGACGCTTTCTTTGGATCGGTTTCCTTCGACAAAGCAGTCAAAGCCGCAAATCCGGAAATCCCGATTTCATTGACTGATGCTTCAGTTCCACCGGCAATCATCACTTGTGCTTTGCCTTGCTTAATGTATTCGAACGCATTACCAATGGCATTGGTTCCAGAAGAACAGGCAGTTACAATCGCCTGGCTGGTATTTCTAGCATTAAAAGCAATCGAAATGTTTCCGGCAGCCATATTGACAATCGAGTCTGGGACAAACAACGGTGATACCCGCTTTGGCCCCTTGTCGTGCATCTTAATCACTTGTTCTTGAATCGTGGTTAAGCCACCAATTCCAGAACCATAAATAACGCCAAGTTCTTCGGGGTCAACGCCGCCATCAGCTAAGCCGGCCATCTCCATGGCTTCTTTTGCCGTGTACAATGCGTACGTACAAAAAAGGTCATTTCGTTTGGCAAATTTCTTATCGACCCGCTTCAATGGATCAAAATCCTTTACTTCACCGGCGACGGTAATTCCAGTGGGTTCTGCATCAAATTTTGTAATTGGGGTGATCCCAACCTTTGAGGCAAATAGATTTTCAAGAAAGCTGTCCACATCGTTTCCGATTGGGGTAACAGCTCCCATTCCTGTAACGACTACTCTGCTCATTTAATTACTCCTTCAATCATCTAAATCGTCAATCCACCATCAACCGTCATCACTTGGCCGGTGATGTATTGATTTTCAATTAGAAATGACACGGCATCGGCAATCTCTGCCGGCTCTGCAAACCGCTTTAATGGAATCTGTTCAGTGAACTCGTTTTGCCGCCGTTCACTCATCTTCTCGGTCATGTCGGTTTTGACCATCCCCGGGGCAACCGCATTGCAGCGGATGTTCCGAAGGGCACCTTCACGGGCGGCCGTTTTAGTCAGTCCAACCAATCCAGCCTTACTGGCAGAATAGTTTGCCTGGCCCAAATTGCCATGCAGCCCGGAAATGCTTGAGATATTGACAATGGCGCCTTTTCGGGCTTTTTGCATCACCTTCATGGCAAACTTGGTCATGTTAAAGGCACCGACCAAATTCGTCTCCAAAACTGCTTTAAAGTCCGCTAATTTTAACCGGCTCAACAGCTTGTCTCTGGTAATTCCGGCATTGTTCACCAAGATATCAATTTGACCATACTGATCAACAACATCATTGATCATCTTTTCCGCATCATCTTCATTGGCAACGTCGCCAACATAAACGTCAAATGAATAGCCATCATCGGCGAGCTTTGCCTTGGTTTCATCATCAAGTTCATGGTGCGCATTGATGATGACCGTCTTACCATCGTCAAAAAGTCGTTTTGCAATTGCCAGCCCAATTCCTTTGGCGGCACCGGTTACTAACGCAACCTGCTTTGTTTCAGTCATTATTTCACCAACTTCATCTTTGATCTAACTTGATTCAGGGTTTCAACACTGTCGACATGATACGTCTTGGCGTTGCAGATAATCGTTTTGGCAAATTTCATCAGGGTGTCTCCAGGCCCAACTTCAATTAAGACGTCTGGATTCAGATTAAGAACGCCTTTCAAACACTCATTGAAATGGGTTGGTTTCACTAATTGCTGAACCAACGTTGTTTTCACTGATTTTAAGCCAAATGGCTTACTGGTCGTGTTACTGAATACCGGGAAGTCCAAGTCTTGAAATGAAACATCTTGCAAGCGCTTCTCCAGTTGATCACTGGCTTCCTGCATAAATGGCGTGTGAGAAGCCACCGTCATTTTCAGTGGGATCACCCGCTTGATGCCGTGTTCATGGAGATACTCGGTGGCGGCACTCAAGCCGGCCTTTGATCCGCCGATGACAATCTGCGTGTCCGTATTGTAATTGGCAGCGTAAACGGGACCTTTTTTTGAGCCAATTCGGCAGGCCTCATCCACTAGGTTGGCATTGGCCTTAAGAACCGCTGCCATTTTTCCTGGATGATGCGCACCGGCTTGAGCCATATACTGGCTGCGATCAAAAACAAGCGGCAGGCCGTCTTTAAATGTCAACCCATTGGCAGCAATCAAGCCGCTATACTCACCCAAGCTTAGGCCGGTAGCCCCAATTGGTTTGCCAAATTCACTCGCGAGAATTCGATAAATTCCCATACTCATGGTGACAATTGAAACTTGAGTATTTTTTGGGTCATCAAAAATCTTCGAATCACTCATGTCTTTTCCAAGTATCTGAGAAGCTTCATCAATTGTTTGACGGTAAATGGGTTCCTGTTGATACAGGTCTTGCCCCATTTCAGCAAATTGTTTGCCTTGACCGCTGAATAAATAGCCTAGTTTCAATTTATCAACCTACCTATTTTGCTTGTTGTTTTAAAACGTAATCAACTAATTCGCCAACGGTTTCCATACCTTCGTCGGTGTCAATTTCGATATCATAAGTATCTTCGATCTTGTCAACAACTTCGAAAATGTCCAAGCTGTCCAAATCAAGGTCGTTCTTAAAGTTGGTGTCTTCTTTAACCTTGTCTGCGTCAACGTCCAATTGGTCCACGATAATTTCTTTTACCTTGTTAAATACTTCTTCTTTAGTCATGTTAATTTCCTCCAAATTTTTCTTGTTTGTTTTATTTTTTAATACCGAATAATCATTGTTCCAACTGTTAATCCGCCACCAAAGCCGGATAGGGCAACGACATCCCCTCTTTTGATCACTTGCTTTTTGACCAATTCGTCGAATAAGATCGGCTCACTGGCCGCTGACGTATTGCCATATTGAGCGATGTTAACCGGAAACTTCGTCATTGGAACGGCCAAAGTTTCGGCAATCTTTTCAATAATTCGCTGGTTGGCCTGATGTAAGACAAAGCAGTCAACATCAGCGGCCGTCAGCTTGGCTTTCGTCAAAGCGTGGTTAATCGATTCGGGAACGCGCTTAACCGCAAATCCATAAACGCGGTGGCCATTCATTTTGAAAAATGGTGAATACGTGCTGCCTTGAGCGGCAAAAGGTGAGCGGACGCCAACCTGACCGGCTGTCAAGTGCTTACCTAATTTCCCCAGGGTCAGTAAATCTTCAGCGATAAACGTTCCTGCTGTTTGGGGTTGGCTTGAAACCAAGACCCCGGCTGCCCCATCACCGAACAATACAGCAGTCGACCGGTCTTGCCAGTCCACCAGCTTACTCAAAGTTTCGGCACCAATCACAATCGCGTGTTTTTGAGTCTCTGCCATCAGCATTTGTCTGGCCACCTTTAGGCCGTATACAAATCCTGAACAGGCAGCGTCAACGTCAAAGGCAATTGCATTGTCGGCGCCAATGTTTCCTTGAACCATCGCCCCAACTGAAGGTGTCAAATAATCCGGTGACATGGTTGCGACGACGATCAAATCAATGTCGTTTGCGGTCAAACCGCTTTGATCCAATAATTGCTGGGCAACCGATGTCGCAAGTGAACTGGTGGTCTCATCAACCGCTACGTGGCGCTGCTTAATTCCGGTGCGTTGGGTAATCCATTCATCAGAGGTATCCATCATCGTTGACAGCTCATCATTATCAACCACCCGAGCCGGTGTGGCACTGGCTGTCGCCATTATTTTGAAATTTTCAAATTTCATTTTGCCGATACCTCGTCAATAAAGTCTTCCAGATTAATCATCGCCTGCTTGATCAACCGGATATCGTCGTCATCAAATCCTTTGAGGAAGCGTTCCACCAACAAGCGGTGAAAAGCATCATGAGCCCGATACAACAGTCGTCCCTTACTCGTCAACCCCAGATTGATAATCCGGCGGTCTTCCTGGTTGGCAATTCGCATCACGTAGCCTTTCCGCTCCAGCGTATTCAAGTTGGCGGTCAACGTGCCCTTACTCAACTTCAAGATCCGGGCCACTTGTGACGTCGTCTTGCGATCATGCAGGCCAATCGTGTGAACCAGATGAACCTCTTTGGCAGTGATGTCCTTAAAACGACTTTTTCTTAGCTCGCTTTCTTCAATTCGCATAATACTGTCGTATACGTTGATCAAAGAGTCGTTTATAAAGTTAAAGTCCTTCTTAATTTCGTCACTTTTCAAGCTCATGCTTTAACTCCTCTGGATTGGTCACTAAATCTTCTTCTTTGGATCCGGTACGATGAAAGTCAGTTCAGCTGAGCAGGCAACTTTGTCGTCAACTTTGGCTTCGCACTTTACCTTGCCCATGTTTTCGCGTTGCTTTTCCATGGTCACGTGTAATTTCAACACGTCACCGGGTCTGACAACTTTTCTGAACTTAGCACTGTCAATCGCACCAAGGTAAGCTGTCTTTCCCTTATACTTCTCAGTTTTCAAAATCAAGATTGAAGCTGCCTGAGCCAACGATTCAATAATCAAAACGCCGGGCATAACGGGGTTGCCAGGAAAATGGCCTTGGAAAAACTCCTCGTTAATCGTGACGTTCTTCGTAACAATAATTGACTCACCAGGATTTAACTCGTCAACCTTATCCATGAATAAAATCGGGTAACGGTTGGGAATCAATTCCATAATTTCAGATGCATCTAATACACTCATTGATTTCTTCCTTTCACTTACAAACTGGTAAAAGATCAGCTAAATTAGTTCGACTATCAAACTAATAAAGCAAAACGATTGCGTTTAATTGATCTTTTACCTGTGTCCATATAGGACAAAGATCATAATAACCCAATTTAGTTTGAATATCAAACTAAATTTCGATACCACATGTTGCTGTTTTGAAGTTTACCAGGAAATGCCATTTGCCGCAAGTCGGCTAGTCTGGGATTTGCTTCGATTCATTCAGAGACCGCTATGGATGTTTAACCACAAAAATTTGCGCCACTCACTTCAAATGGCCGGGGTCTCTGTTTAAACGCAGACATTAAAAGGAGGCTGAGCAAAAGTATCAACTTTTGACTCGGCCTCCTCCTAGTAATGCCATACTACCTGGCTTAACGTGCTACGCGAACCAACTTCGTCCGCTTAGTCCAACAAACACCTTCAACGCAAACCCAGCGTTAAAGGCGTTTGTTACACTAATGCTCCGAAGTTCCCGGTTCGGTAGGCACTCTGTTTATTCAATTGTCTCATAAATGAGTGTTGGCTTTTCTGCCGACTCTGAGATTTCAATATTTTGATATAGAAGATCTGAAATGTCGTCGACGTTTTCCCGATTACTGTAAATGGTCAATAGCGATTCGCCAGCTGAAACGGGATCTCCAATCTTTTTGTGAAGCATGATACCAACCGCGTAGTCCAACTTGTCGTCAGCCTTTTGACGGCCGCCGCCCAACAGCATGCTGGCCACACCGACTTCATCGGCGACAATTTTGGAAACAACGCCCGCAGACTTAGCAGGCAGATCAATTTGATAAGCCGTTTGTGGTAAAAGGTGCTCTGGGTCATCGACAACGTTCGCGTCACCACCTTGATCAGCAATCATCGCTTTGAACCGATCCAGTGCCGCGCCGTTATGAATCACCTGCTCACAGAGCTGTTGACCTTCTTCGGTCGTTGACGCTTTACCGCCCATCACTGCCATGTAGCCGCCGATCACAACGATCAATTTCTCCAAATCGGCCGGTCCGTTGCCCTTTAATAAATCAATCGATTCTTTTATCTCAAGGGCGTTGCCAATCGCATCTCCCAAGGGCTGATTCATATCTGTAATCAAGGCCATGCACTGCATGCCGACACCCTTTCCGATTCCCACCAGTGCCTTCGCCAGTGCACGAGAGTCGTCTAAAGTCTTCATAAACGCCCCGGCACCTGTTTTAACATCGATAACCAAGGCATCGGCACCGGAAGCAATTTTCTTACTCATAATCGAACTGGCAATCAATGGGATTGAATCAACCGTATCGGTCACATCCCTTAAAGCATAAATTTTCTTGTCGGCAGGGGCAATATTTCCGGTTGCACCAATAATTGCCAGCTTATCTTTTTTTACCTGCGCAATAAAATCCTGCTCACTGATTTCAACTTGGTATCCGGGAATGGCTTCCAGCTTATCCAAGGTACCGCCAGTATGTCCAAGCCCCCTACCGGAAATCATCGGCACTGGAATTCCTAGAGCCGCCACAACGGCTGCCAGCGGAATACTGGTCTTATCCCCAACGCCGCCAGTCGAATGTTTATCGACCTTTACGCCGGGAATATCGCTTAGATCCAAATGATCCCCCGAGGTCATCATGGTCATCGTCAGCTTGGACTGCTCCTCGCTGGTCATCCCCTGAAAATAAATTGCCATCAATAGTGCGCTAATTTGGTAATCTGGAATTTCACCAGAAACAACCCCATCAACGAAAAATTGAATTTGTTCATCAGTTAATTGTTGACCAGCGCGTTTCGCATGGATCACATCAACCATTCTCATCGTCAAAACTCCTTTCAAATTAAGCTTCCGGTAAACGGTTACATTCCTTTGTTTAGCAAAGCCTAATTCATTATCTTAGCCTGGTCTGCCGTGACCTGGGCTTTTCATTAATAGTCCAGTAATAATTGTGCCAAACTTTGATCCAGGATCGCACAGTTGGTGTAATGCGCCGTCAGCGCCGCGTGGACGGCAGCGACCTTACGATTCCCAGTGGCAACCAAAATGGCGTGGCGTTTGCTTTTCAGTTCATTCAGTTGAATTCCGATGGTCCGCTCATCAATTTGAGAATTGACAATTTGACCATTTCCGTCCACAAAACGGGAAAAGATGTCGCCAATGGCATCTTTTTGAAGCTGGGCTTTTTCCTGCTCATTAAAGTAGCCTAACTGAAAGATTAGTGCTTCACTCCGGACGGTCCCAACGGTAAACAACGCCACGTTGGCCTGTCGCCCCAGGTCCAGAATATGTTTGATATGGCAGTCACTTTCAACCATGTCCTTAGTGACCTTATTGTCAAAAATAACCGGCAACGGTAAATATTCGGGACGGGTGTGATAGGCTTGCGCCAACTCATTGACGCTTTCATAAGCCCACGTTTTTTCCTGGGAATGGCTGATGCTGCCTTTAAGTTGGACCACCCGGATGCCGGATACATCCTGTTCTTCGAGCTGTTTAGTAACCGAATGGATCGTGGACCCCCAGCCAATGCCGATAATATCGCCGGGTTCAACAATTGTGGAAATGAAATCCGCGGTGTATTTTCCAACGCTGTCTTGTGGGTTGGTAACCCCCGCATAATTGTTGGAAACCACATGAAATTTAGCACCGTATTTCTCGGTTAACTGCTGGGCCAGCACCTGTGAGTCTACTAGTGGGTTGACGATCTCAATTTTTACCAACCCATTATCCTTGGCATACTGCAGGAGCCGCGAAACGGTCGGCCGCGAAACGCCCACCTTATCAGAAATTTCAATTTGACTGAGATTATCCTGAAAATATAATTCGGCCACGCGCAAACTTTGCTTTAACTTTGTGATGTCCCTGATTTCAGCCATGTGATCGCTCCAATTTTGTTAGTCCATATTTTTAATTGCCGTTTCCAATGACAATCGTGCCATCTCATCAAATGATGTCTCCCGCTCCTTGGCAGACAGTGCTTCTCCGGTAAGCAGATGGTCGCTCACGGTTAGAATTGTCAACGCCCGAACGTGGTGTTTGGCAGCTAATAAGTAAAGTCCAGATGTCTCCATTTCAGTTGCTAAAACGCCGTAGTCAATTAATTTGTGGATGTCCAATTCGTCATTGTAGAAGCGATCGGCAGCGAAAATATTGCCAACTTTGGTGTTAATCCCCATTTCTTCAGCCGTATGATATGCCGAATCCAACAGCCCAAAGTCAGCAATCGGGGAATAATACACGCCGGGTCCAAATGTGTTTTGGATAATTGATGAATCCGTGGTGCCGGCCTGGCCAAGAATTACGTCACGAATTTTAACGTCCGGGCTCATGCCGCCACACGACCCCACCCGATAAATGGTTTTGACACCGTACTCTTTAATCAGCTCAGTCGTGTAGATAGCCAGCGACGGAATGCCCATTCCGGATCCTTGGATTGAAATGCGTTTGCCCTTATAGGTCCCGGTATAGCCGAACATATTTCTGACTTCACTATATCGAACCGGGTTATCCAAATAGGTTTCAGCGATGAATTTTGCCCGCAGCGGATCGCCAGGCATCAAAACAGTGTCGGCAATGTCGCCGGCTTTTGCACCAATGTGTGTACTCATATGATTGCCTCCGTTTATTTCAAATCAGTCAAAAAGGAACTGCCAACAGGATTGCCGGTCACGCCAAAGTTGTCGAGAACGGTCGCACCAAAGTCAGCAAACGTCTGCCGAACGCCCAGAGAACCACTGGTTGTCATTGACGGCGAGTAGGCCAACAACGGCACCAATTCCCTGGTGTGATCGCTGCCTTTAAAGCCCGGATCATTGCCGTGGTCAGCGGTAATCAACAACAGATCGTCATCTTTCAAGTTTTTAAGCACCGTTCCCAGTCGTTTGTCAAAGTCCATCAATGCCTCACCAAACCCGATTGGATTTCGGCGATGACCGTACATCGCGTCAAAGTCCACCAAGTTGGTAAAGCAAAATCCGGTAAAGTCTTCTGCCATCACGTGATCGACATGATCCATGCCGTCCATGTTGCTTTCGTTGTGGTAACCCTCATCGATGCCATGGCCGGAGAAAATATCGTTGATTTTCCCAATCCCGACTGTGTGAACACCCGCTTTTTGCAGGTAGTCCAGATCCGTCGTGCCGGTTGGCTCCAGTGTAAAATCGTGCCGGTTGGCCGTTCGTGTAAAGTGATCTTTGTCCGGACCAACGTATGGCCGGGCAATGATTCGGCCAATCGTGTAGTCAGGTCCGTTGACCAACGTTCGTGCATATTCACAAATTTTGTATAATTCTTGAAGCGGAATCACGTCTTCATGGGCGGCGATTTGCAAGACCGAGTCACCCGACGTGTAAATGATCAAGTCACCGGTTTTCATCTGCTGCTCACCAAGTTCAGCGATAATTTTGGTTCCGGATTCAGGGCGATTGCCAATCACTTTTCGACCAGAGAACGCCTCGATTTTTTGAAGAATTTCAGCTGGAAACCCATTTGGAAAAGTGTCCAGCGGTTTTTGAACAGGCAGCCCCATCATTTCCCAATGGCCGTCCATGCTGTCCTTACCAGCGGAAGTTTCCTGCATTTTTCCGTAATAGCCAATTGGAGACGTGACTTTGTCAACCCCTTGAATTGGCGTCTGTCTTAGATTGGAAATTCCTAACTTTTGTAGATTCGGAATCGCCAATTTGCCTTGATACGCTTCACCGACGTGCCCCAAGGTGTCCGAGCCAACGTCGTCAAACTTAGCCGCGTCCGGCGCTTCGCCAGTTCCCACCGAATCCATCACGATACCAAAAATTCGTTTATATTTCGCTGTCTTCATCGAAATGCCTCCCCTAAAATGGTCGTTTAAGCCAAAATCTTGACGGTTGCGCTGACACCTAATCGACTAGCCCCTGCTTCGATCATGGCCAAGGCTTCTTCTCGGGAGTGAATCCCACCGGATGCTTTAACTCCCAGCTTGTCGCCAACGGTCTTTCGCATCAAGGCCACGTTATGAAGGGTGGCACCCTCTGAGCTAAATCCGGTTGAAGTTTTGACATAGTCTGCGCCGGCTTTTTCAGAAGCGTGACAAGCATTGACGATTTGTTCATCATTTAAAAGTGAGGTTTCAAAGATCACCTTCAGCAGTTTCTGCTTTGCATGACACGCTTCGGCAACGGCTTGAATATCTTTTGTGACAAACTCAAGGTTGCCGGAAATTAATTCGCCGACATTTAAAACCATGTCGATTTCTACGGCGCCATCGTCAATCGCGGTGATGGCCTCGTAGACTTTGGCAGCCGTATTGGTGGCCCCTAATGGAAAGCCGACAACGGTAATTGGGTTGACAGTCGTGTCCTTCAATAGTTCTGCCGCTAACGGAATCCAGTGTGAATTGATACAAACCGAAGCAGTATTATACTTGATTGCTTCTTCACATGTTTGGCGGATACTTGCCTCAGTTGCTTCTGGTTTCAAATTTGTGTGGTCTAAATATTTTGCGAGTTGATCTGTTGTTAAGTCTGTAGTCATGGTCATGTAACCCCTTTCATTTCTTTATATGGACAGTTTACAGGAATTTCGCACAAATGTAAAGAAAGCCGCTGAAATTATGTTCTTAAATGTGAATTGATGAACTATTGACGACATAAAAAAGCCATCGAGTCGGTGCTCGATGGCTTCACTTGGTAAGTTATTAATTTTCTAAAAGATCCTTTACCAACCAGTGTTGCTCCACTGGTTCGCCGAATTCGCTATTTCAAATCGCCAATTGAATTGACGTTCTTCATATAGGTTGGAACTGCCAGACCAACTCTGGCACCATGAAGATTGGCGCCCAAGTCGACAAATTTGCCTTTATAGTCCTTGTAGTACAACCCCTGAGTTGTTGGCAACCAGGCGCTGACCATGCCGTCTGCAGCGTTTGTAGCAATCGAAGCCCATAATGGTTGAACTTCCATTGCCTGAATGTCGACCTTATACCCCAGTGACCTCAAGACATTGGCCACCACGTTGGTTGAGGCAATTTCAGAGTCCCACGCAACATAGGTGAGTTTGATCGATTGACCATGAACGTGTTTAATTCCCTTTGTCCAAGTATCAACCTGCTTTTGATTGGCTTTAATCCAGTCATTTGCGGCTTTATGAGGATCTTCTCCCTTATTGACCTTCAACATCACATCAGCCATTTGAGCAGGCTTCCAGTTGAAACGGTTCAACATTTCATAGGCTTCAGGTTTATCTTTCTTGAGTCCCTTTCTGACAATTGTATGAATATCTTCTGCTTTACCATAAACATTCTTAGGGTCTTTCAGGAACTTTAAGTTATATTTTGTAAACATCCAATGTGGCGTCCAGCCGGTTACCACGATCGGCTGGTGGTTCTTGATCGATTTGCCAAGGGTACTGGTCATCGCAGCCGTTGAACTGGTCTGGAGTTGCCACTTGTCGTTGTTTAGTCCGTATGCCTTCATGGCGTTTTGCGTACTGGACATAATACCGGCTCCGGCCTCAATTCCAGTGATCGTGTAGTTAATCTGTTTACCAACACTTTCATGAGGATTATAAGCGGCAAGTTTCGTCCCACACCCTGAAAGCAGGATGACAGAGAAGAACATCGCAATCGCTAATAAAAATTTATTGTGATTTTTTCGCATAGTAACCCCTTTCTAAGACTTAGGGACCTTGGTACGATTGATTGCCTGTGTAATCCGATCAAGGATAATCGCTAGAATCACGATTGCCAGCCCGGCGGCAAAACCACCACCAGCATCGTTTCGACCAACTGCAAAGTAGACCTTGTTTCCAAGTCCCATTGCCCCAATCATTGACGCAATCACAACCATTGACAGTGACAACATCATACTTTGGTTAACCCCAGCCATCAGAGTTGATTTGGCCAGCGGCAGCTGAACTTTGAACAACTTCTGCCAACCAGTCGAGCCGTATGAATCAGCTGCTTCAATCAGATCATTTGGAACTTGGCGAATGCCCAAATTAGTCATTCGGATCGTCGGTGGCATTGCAAAAATCACCGAAGCAATCACGCCCGGGACCATTCCAATCCCGAAGAACGCAACGGCGGGGATCAAATAAACAAAGGCTGGCATGGTCTGCATGAAGTCAAGAATTGGCTTATTAATCGTTTCAAACACACGTGACTTTGCCATCCAAATTCCAAGCGGAACACCAATCACTAAGGCAATCAAGCTCGACGTCAGAACCAATGTTAACGTTTGGGTCATGTCGCGCCAGAATCCCTGGTTCCAGATATAAAGCAAGCCAATAACTTCAAAAATCAAAAGTGTCCAGTGTTTGGTTTTGCGGTTCAACCAATACGTTGCCCCAACAATAATTAACATGAACAACCAAATTGGCAAAACGTCAAAGACCCATTGGAAGCCGTTAATAATGCCGCCAATAAAATTCGTGACACCGTTGAAGAAGCCTTCAAAGCCAGCCAACCAGTTCACAAAATGATCGATCCAACTTGATACGGGTAATTGTGGAATGTTATTCATCTTCGGTCACCTCGTTTCCTGAAATTGCGCCAAGCACGGCGCCTCGAATGATGATTCCCAGCAAATGGTTCTCGCCGTCAACCACCGCATATGGAATTGGTGTCTGCGAGATTGTTTCCATGATTTCGGTAATCGGTGTGTCGGGCGAAGTTGTTGGCACATCGCGTTGAACAACAGAAGAAAGATCGCGATTCTTTTCTTTAATCAAGTCCATCACGTGAGCGGCATCAACGACTCCAACGAATTTACGCTTGCTATCAACCACGTAAACCGACGAAATCTCATTCTCACGCATCCGGCGCATGGCGATTCGGGGGCCGTCCTTGTCAATGTTGACAAACGTCGGCCGAATCATGACATTTGAAGCCGTTAAGACTTTGGTGCGGTCCACGTCTTCAATAAATTTTTCAACGTATTCATCGGCAGGCTGTGTCAGAATTTCTTCAGGCGTTCCGGTTTGGACAATCTCACCATCCTTCATGATCATAATACGATCACCAATTCGAAGGGCTTCGTTGAGATCATGGGAAATAAAAACAATCGTTTTGTGGAGATTTTCCTGAAGATCCAACAATTCATCCTGCATATCTTTTCGGTTCAGTGGGTCCAATGCGGAGAAGGCTTCATCCATCAGAAGAATTTCTGAATCGTTGGCCAACGCTCTGGCCAGGCCAACTCGCTGTTGCATCCCACCTGATAACTGGGTTGGAAATTGGTCATCGTACCCGTGAAGGCCAACCAATTCCAAGGCATCGTGGGCTTTTTTTAAGCGTTCGTCTTTGGCGACACCCTTAATTTCCAAGCCGTATGCGGTGTTTTCAATAATCGTTCGGTTGGGAAACAGCGCAAAGTTTTGAAAAACCATACTCATTTTGTTACGTCTAACGTTCAGTAATTCTTTTTTATCTAAATCGGTTAAATTCTCCCCATCAATCAGGACTTTTCCCGATGTTGGTTCAATTAAACGGTTGATCATTCGGATCATGGTCGATTTTCCGCTTCCGGATAATCCCATGATGACAAAGATTTCCCCATCATTGACCTCAAAGTTGGCATCATTGACACCAACGGTTGCACCAACTGATTTTAAGATTTCAGCTTTTGACTTACCTTCTTTTACTAATTCTTCGGCCCGTTGAATCCGGCGACCGAAAATTTTGGTAAGATGTTGCACTTGTAGTTTAGCTGTCATGTGCTCCTCCTTATCAATATTCATGAGTAAATAAAAATCAATTACCAGCGGCAACACAAACGTATGTGTATTCGGTAATTGAAACGACATATAAAACCTTAACAAATATTCCGACCGAATTCAAATGATTTGCAAGTCGGAACAATTCCGCCATGCGGGAAATGAATCCGCTTTTATGTTTGCCGTTATAAGGATAGGCGCAACTAATAGATTAGTTTTACAAAATGCCATTAGTCACCTCCAGTATTGGCTTGATACCAGCCTTCACAGCTTTTTTCACAAAAAATGTGACTTTTTTACATTTTGCCTACAAAAAAACGCCAAAACAGGCTGTTTTGACGTTTTAAAGAACCTCTTTAATTATGAAGGTTGACGTTCCAAAACAGTTACTGATTCAACGTGAACCGTTTGTGGAAATTGATCAACAGGTTGAATTGGTTGGTTAACATGATAGCCTTGCTCAGTAAATAATTTGACATCACGGGCCAACGTGGCTGGATTACACGAGACGTAGACCACTCGCTTAGGCTGCATCTTAACGACACTCTCAATTAAACTGCCTTCCAGTCCTTTGCGAGGCGGGTCAACCGTAATGACGTCGGGTTTAAGCCCATCTTCCTGCCATTTAGCCATCTGATCCTCGGCCTTGCCGCTGACAAACATCACGTTCGTCAGCCCGTTAATCTTGGCATTCTTTTTGGCATCTTCAACCGCTTCCGGCAAGATTTCCACTCCGTAGACCATCTTGGCAACTTTGGCCATGGAAAGTGAAATCGTCCCAATCCCACAGTACGCATCGATCACAGTATCGTCAGCCGACAAATCGGCCTTCTTGGTGGCCAATTCATAAAGCTTCTCGGTTTGAACAGGGTTCACCTGATAAAACGAGCTGGCAGAGATGTCGAATTTCAATCCCAGCAAAGTATCTTCAATCGTGCTTTGCCCTGCCAAAACCTTATTTTCTTTACCCATCAAGGCATTGGTCCTTTGTGGGTTCACATTTTGAACAATACTCTTAACCTCTGGTAACATTTTGGTGATTTCGGCAACAATTTCGCCACTACTTGGGAGTTTTTCAGTCCGGGTAATCAAGACGATCATCATCTCGTGGGAATAATGCCCTCTTCGCACCATGATGTTTCGAATAACGCCCTTATTGTGTTCCTCATCGTAGGGCTGAACCCGAAATTTTCTCAACAGATCGCGGACAACGACAACAGCCTTGTCAATTTCAGGATCCTGAATATAGAAGTCCTCAATTGGCACAAGGTCGTGGGAATGTTTGCGATAAAAGCCGGTTTGCAATTGGCCATTGACCATTCTAACCGGAATCTGGGCCTTGTTTCGATAATGGGTAGGATCATCCATGCCGATTGTCGGGTTAACTTCGACGTCTAATTTGAGCTTGTCAAAATCGACTTCGATTAGATGTTGCTTAAATTTAAGCTGGGCATCATACTTCAAATGCTGCAGCGGTGCAATCCCGGTTTGCGTATAGGCCTTATCCACAAGTTCAACGCGGTCAGCGCTCTTCTTATTGATGCGAACGACCTTACCAAAGGCAAAGTTCTTCTTAACTTTGATCACTTTCATTGTGACATTTTCAGTAGGTAACGCGTTTTCGATAAAAATGGGAAAGTCATCGATCTTAGCAACACCCATTCCCTGATAGGTCAGATCACTAATATCGACGTCATAATTTTGATTTTTCAACACTGGTACTTGTTTTTTCATTTATTCACCTTTATTAATCATAGAAACAAAAATTGCGAAACGAAAAGTTCGTAACGCAATTATAACATCATATAAAACTATTCTTTATCAGGCAGTTTGTCAACGCCTTTGACGAAATTCTTTTCGACTTGTCTCATTTCGGTCGTTTCATCGGAATAGGCTTTGTCCGGAATTTCGTCAGTATTGGCAAAAAACTCAATGTGTTGCTTCAAATCAACGAACGTCATCGGTGCGTCACCACCATATTCGCCATCCAAGTTGATCAACATCCGATCATGGACGGGTTTGGCGGTCACTTTGCGTACCTTTTTATAAATAATCCGGGGATCATCCACATGACGACCACCATTAAGGACTTTTGACGCCAAGTGCAGAATTTCCACCAAGTTACTGGTTTTAACAATAATCAGTGTAAACTTGCCATCATCCAACGATGCATCGGGTACGATTTGTTCGAACCCACCAACTGAATTGGTTAAAGCGAGGAAAAACATCGACGCTTTGCCTTTGAATTCTTCGTTATCGTACTTCAAATCCATTTCAATGGGTTTAATTCGGGGCAACAATTCCGCACCCTTCACTAAATAAGCGAGATAACCGAAGAAAGTTTTCAAATCAGACGGAACATCGTAGGTTAATTCTGTTAGTAAGCCACCGGCCGCGATATTAATAAAGTAATTGTCACCAGCTTTACCAATATCCATTCGGATGGTTTGCTTCTTAAGAACAACCTTGGCAGCATCCACTGGATCTTCTCGGGGAATATGCAGGGCACGCGCATAGTCATTGGTTGTCCCAGCAGGAATAATGGCCATCTTAGGCCGCTTTTTCAGCGGCGCAATGCCATTGACAACCTCGTTAATCGTGCCATCACCGCCCGCAGCAACGACCAGTTCAAAACCAGCCTCAGCTGCACGCCGCGCTTCATTCTTAGCGGAGTCCTTGGCTGGGGTGGTTGCGTAGGCACTTGTCTCATAGCCGGCCTGCTCAAAAATATTTAAGATGTCCACCATTTTTTGTTTGAGAAGTTCCCTTCCCGAGGTGGGATTATAAATAACTCTGGCCCGTTTTTGCATATCCATCCTGACTTTCTATTTACTCATCGATTCTTTTAACATCTTGTTAATCACTTGTGGGTTGGCTTTTCCGTGGGTCTGCTTCATGATTTGACCAACCAGGAAGCCAATTGCCCGATCCTTACCATTGTGGAAATCCTCGACAGATTGTGGGTTGGCTGCAACCACTTCGTCCACGATTGGTTGGAGCTTGGCTGGATCAGATAACTGAACCATGCCCTTTTCTTCAACAAATTTTTGAGGTTCCTCACCATTAGTGATAGCTTTGAACACCTTTTTAGCCATTTTTGATGAAATGGTGCCATCCGTAATTAACTTGATCATCGTTGCCAAATGTTCCGGTGTGATCTTGGTGTTTTGAAGTTCAACTTGGTTGTCGTTCATGTAGGCATTCACATCACCTTGGAGATAGTTGGCAGCTAATTTTGCATCGGCGCCGGCAGCAATCATCTTATCAAAGAAATCAGACATTTCCTTGGTCTGCGTAATCACCATTGCGTCATAATCAGTAATCCCAAGTTCATTAACGTAACGTTCACGACGCTTTGCAGGTGGTTCTGGTAATTCTTTTTGAATTTCGTCAATCCAGTCTTGTGAAATATCAAGAACTGGTAAGTCGGGTTCTGGGAAGTAACGGTAATCATCAGAGCCTTCCTTTGTCCGCATCAAAACGGTCTGGCCGGTTGTTTCATCAAAACGACGGGTCTCTTGAGCAATTTTACCGCCAGACATCAAAACGCGCTGATGACGTTGCTCTTCGAAGGCCAGCCCCTTCTTCACGTAGTTGAATGAGTTCAAGTTCTTTAACTCAGTCTTGGTTCCAAATTCCTTTTGGCCAACTGGGCGAACTGAAATGTTCACATCAACCCGCATGGAACCTTCTTCCATCTTAACGTCTGAAACACCGGTAAACTGAATTACCTGACGGAGTTGTTCCAAATAAGCGTAGGCTTCGTCCGGAGAAGCGATGTCCGGCTTAGACACGATTTCAATTAAAGGCGTTCCCTGACGGTTCAAGTCGACATATGAATACTCGGAAGCATGGGAATTCTTACCAGCATCTTCTTCAATATGCATTTCGGCAATTCCAATTTTCTTTTTCTTGCCGTCAACGTCGATTTCAACCCAGCCGTCATGCGCGATTGGCGTTTCTGATTGGGTAATCTGGTAAGCCTTGGGGTTATCAGGATAGAAGTAGTTCTTACGATCAAAATGAGGATGACGCTCAATTTGTGCGTGAAGGGCCAATCCAGCCATAATTCCGTCGTGAACAACACCCTTGTTGGTTGATGGTAAGACACCAGGATAGCCCCAATCAATGACGTTGGTGTTGGCATTTGGTTGGTCACCAAACTCTACGGGAGAAGGACTAAAGATTTTCGAGTTTGTCTTCAATTCAACGTGGACTTCAAGTCCGATAGTCGTTTCAAAATTCATTAGTTGTTTCCTCCCATCTTTGGTGTTTGTTTACCAAAATCAGTTTCTTGTTCAAAAGCATTTCCTGCTTGATAAACGGTCAATTCATCAAAAGGTCGGCCAATCAGCTGAACGCCAACTGGTAACCCGTTCGAGAAGCCGGCAGGAATCGACATTCCTGGAAGCCCTGCTAAATTAACTGGCAATGTTAACACATCGTTCATGTACATGGTCATTGGATCCGACACGTCTTCACCAATTCCATAAGCTGGTGTTGGTGCGGTTGGCGCCAAGATTAAGTCAAAGTCCTTAAAGACGTTGGTAAAATCGTTAATCATCAGTGTCCGGACTTGAGCAGCCTTCTTAAAGTAGGCATCGTAAAATCCAGCGGAAAGTGAGAACGTCCCAAGCATGATTCGACGCTTGACTTCATCACCAAATCCTTCAGAACGTGACTTAACGTACAAGTCTTCAAGGTCCTTAACGTTCTTGGCACGACGGCCATAACGAATGCCATCAAATCGCTGTAAGTTTGAAGAAGCTTCCGAAGACGAAATGATGTAATAAGCGGCCACACCATATTTGGTATGTGGCAAGGAAACGTCTTCGACTGTTGCCCCTAGTTTTTTGAAGGTTTCAGCCGTTTTCAAAACGGTTTGCTTAATATCGTCATCAAGTCCCTGAGCCATAAACTCAGTTGGAATTCCAATCTTCATTCCTTTAACACCCTTAGTCAAGGTGCTGGTAAAATCAGGAACTTCCTTCGTAGACGATGTCAGGTCATGACTGTCATGTCCGGCAATCGCATTCATAATTGTGGCGTTATCAGAAACGTTTCGAGTAATCGGGCCGATTTGATCCAGGCTTGACCCAAAGGCAATTAAGCCCCAACGGGAAACACGGCCATAGGTTGGTTTCATCCCAACAACCCCGTTAAATGAGGCTGGCTGACGAATTGAGCCACCCGTATCCGAACCCAAAGCAGCAATCACTTCACCTGCAGCAACAGCGGCAGCAGACCCACCTGATGAACCACCAGGAACTTTAGTGGTATCCCAAGGGTTATGGGTAATTTTGAAGGCAGAATTTTCAGTTGAACCACCCATGGCAAATTCATCCATATTGGTTTTACCAACGGTGATCGTGCCAAGGTCGTTCAATTTTTCAACGGCAGTTGCATCATAAATTGGCTTAAAGTTTTCAAGAATCTTGGATGCGGCCGTTGTTTTGAGCCCTTTGGTAACCATGTTGTCCTTGATGGCAATTGGCATCCCTGATAACAAGTTTTCGGCGTCAATTCCTTTTTCATCAACGGCTTGGGCCTTTTTCAAAGCACCATCTTCGTCAACCGTAATAAAAGCGTTGATATCACCATCAACACTTTTAATATTATCCAAAGTCTGTTGGGTTAAATCTTTGGCAGAAATTTCTTTGTTGACGAGTTGTTCGTGAATACTACTTAATGATTGGTCGAAATAATTCATTATTCGTTATCCCCGCTTTCATCAATAATGGTTGGAACTCGGATATAGCCGTCAGCCGTATCGGGGGCGTTATCCAATAAAGCTTGGCGTTGATTCCAATTGTCAGCGATATCTTCACGCATGACGTTGATTTGATCAGTCACACTACTCGTGGGCGTTACGCCTTTGGTATCAACTTCACTTAAAGTCTCAAATAATCCGATAATTTGATCCAATTGATTCGTGAAATAAGGAAGTTGGTCATCGGTAATTTTCAATTTAGCTAGTTCAGCGACGTGTTTTACTTGATCTTCGGAGATCTTTTCAGTCATTGAAATCCCTCTCTCTTCTGAAAATACAAAATTTTATAACAACAATAATTTTACCATAGAACGAAACTGATTTTCTGAAAATCAGTAACTATTGAAAATATGTGCAGAAAATTTCTTTTCATTTTGCTTTCTGCTTAAGAAACTCTGAATTCCCTCGGTTGACGAAACGGTGATGTCAATCGGGGCATTCGCTGGTAAGTACCGCTGGGCGGCATTTTGAATATACTGCGTGAAGCTGATGATTTCGGTCTGACTATAGAATTGAGTTGTAATACTAATATTCATCCCACTCAGTGAGCCATCCGTATATTGCGCTTGGGCAGTCACACCACTTAGGTTAGGGAAAAAGCCTTGAATCTGAGATTTAAAGTTGTCGAAGGAATCAGCATCATTTTGACTTGGACCCTTTTTATCGGACTGCAATGGAAAGACGTAATTCTTTTGGTTGATTTTCGTCCACTTGGAAATTTTCGTCTCACCGTTATCATTCATAGAATAATCAAAGAAATTGCCGCCGACTAAACTGTCATCTGACGCTTGTTTGTACAACGCAATCACAATCGGGATGTTTTTGAGTGCCGGACGTTGTCGCAACCGTTTAATCACTTGATTGGCAATCTCTTGTCCGTGCTGTTTAACAGCCGCATCCGAAATATTGGTTTCATAAGTTGGCCCATAAGCAGTCTTCTTATAATAATCAACCGAATTGATCGCCAGCCCGACTGTCATCGCAGAAAGTTTGAGTGATTTCCCGTTTTGGGTCATAAAGTCCTGCTCATCAATCTGTGACAGATATACCGGTGTTCGGGTTGTCGGATTCGTCGACTTGGACTTAACCGGATTTAACCCGGTCGGATTAGACTTGGATTTTCGACCCAGCCAGTTTTCAACCGTGCTCGTTGAGAGGTACTGCCCCTCTTGGAAAATATACTTCTTGGTTGAAAACTCCTTCTTGGAAATATCTAACAGGCCGTTTTCAAAGCCCTTAATGTTAAATTGATTGGATTCTTGAGAAACACTCACACCACGTGATTTGCTGGTTTGATAACGGCCATTCTTGATGACTCCTTGATAATAGTCAGTGTTCGTCTGGCCAGTCAACTGAGTCTTGGTCGAAGAACTACTGGAATTACTCGTATCGCTCGATAAATTGTCGACACTCCCACACGCCGACAACATGAATCCCGACAAAATGATTGAAATCCCCAGGATAATTTTTTTCAACTTTTGTTCCTCCATTGTTACTTTTCATCAGCCATTGCCTGGTGGAAACGAGTTTCGTCCCAGGTTTCAATGCCGAGGCTCTTCGCCTTATCATACTTGCTGCCCGGATCCTCACCGACAACCACGATATCCGTGTTCTTGGATACCGAGCTGCTGACGCTGGCGCCATGATCTTCAAGCCATGACGTCGCATCTGGGCGAGTAATCTGTTGCAGTTTGCCGGTCAACACAAATTTTTTACCGGTGAAAAACGAGTCGCTGTTTTCAAGTTCCTCGTCGGACACCCCAAGGTAATCCATATTGACCCCAACCTGCTTTAATTGTTGAATCAGCTGCTTTGACTGTGGCATTGAGAAATAGGTCACAACGCTGTCAGCAATGATCATTCCCATTGTAGCAATTTCTGCGATTTCTTGCGCGCTTGCCTGCATAACCTTATCAATATTTTTAAAACGTTGGGCAATCAGCCGGGCGGCTTTGATGCCGACATGCCGAATGCCAAGGCCATACAAGAGACGCTCACAAGAATTTGCCCGACTGTTGTCGATTGCTGCCAGCAGTTTGTTGGCGGATTTTTCACCAAATTTATCCAACGTCACCAACTGGTCAAAGGTCAACTCATATAGACCGGCAACGTCATTGAGCATCTGTTTTTGAAATAATTGGGCAATAATTTTCGGTCCTAAGCCGTCAATGTTCATCGCATCCCGCGAGGCAAAATGGGTCAATCCTTCTTGGAGTTGTGCTGGACACTGCGGATTGATACACCGTAATGCAACTTCTTCATCCAGGTGGACCAGCGTTGACCCACAAGACGGACACTGTGTCGGTATCTCATAAGCGGCACTCTTTTGTGGCCGCTTTTCCGGAATGAATTGGGAAATTTCAGGAATAATATCGCCGGCTTTATGCAGCTTGACGGTATCTCCAACCCGGATATCTTTTTCCTGCAGATAATCCGGATTGTGAAGCGATGCCCGACTCACGGTACTTCCGGCAAGTGTCACCGGATCCATCACCGCAGTTGGGGTCACAACACCGGTCCGACCAACTGTCCATTCAATATCTCGAACAACGGTTTCAACCTCTTCAGGCGGGAACTTATAAGCGATCGCCCAACGGGGCACTTTTACGGTTGCCCCTAGTGACCGTTGAAGGGTTAAGGAATTCACCTTGATGACGATGCCGTCAATCCCGTATGGTAAGCTGTCCCGCAAATCTTTGTACTGATCAACATAGGCATCAATATCAGCCATGCTGCGGGCAACTTTATAATCCGGGTTGATGGTAAACCCCAAGTCTTTTAATTCTTCCAGCATGCCACTTTGAGTATCTGATTGTAAATCATCGATATCAGCGACATTATACATAAAGGTGCTGAGTTTACGACTCCGTGTGACTCGTGGATCGAGCTGTCGCAGTGACCCGGCCGCAGCGTTTCTGGGATTGGCAAATGGTTCTTCACCATTCAACTGCCGCTGTTCATTCAGTTCAGCAAAAGACTTCTTTGGCATGTAACACTCGCCACGAACTTCAATGTTGATTGGCCGGGTCAGCTTCTTAGGAATCGATTTGATCGTTTTAAGGTTTCGGGTAATATCTTCCCCAATTTGACCATTACCACGAGTCGATCCCTGAACGAAGACGCCATTTTCATATTTTAAATTGATGGCCAATCCGTCAATTTTTAATTCACAGTTATAATCAAACGCAACCGCATCGGTTTCGCCCAGGCGATTCACAAAATCAGCCAATTCATCCTTGGAGAAAACATCCCCCAACGACAGCATTGGAATTTCATGCGGTACCTTCGTGAAGCCGGGCAGCGTGTGGTCGCCGACCTTTTGGGTTGGGGAATCCGGTGTCACAATCTGTGGAAATTTGGATTCCAGCTCAACTAATTGTTGATAGGTCTTGTCATAAACCGCATCTTCAACACTCGGTGAGTCGTAGGTATAATACTCGTCTGCCCATTGATTCAGTTTTCTTCGCAGTTCAGCCGCCTGATCTTTAGCCTGCTGGTCAGTCAATTCTTCAAATGACACGATAACACCTTCTGTTAATTAATTTTCCTGCTTTTTAATCGGTGCAAACGCCGCTAATAGCCGCTTAATGCCGGCTTGTTTAAAAGCAATATCTAATTCCATGTCCTCACCGGCTCCAGAAACCTTAACCACCGTCCCAGTCCCCCAAGCCTTGTGGGAAACTTTGTCACCGACAGTCCAGGCTTTTTTGTCAGCACCCGTCCCTTTTGGTTTTTCAACAATTTGGGAAGGCCGATGATACGTCGTTGCAGTCGCCCGTCGAGTCCGGCGGTCAAACGGCGTCGTTAATGGTGTGTCTGACTGCTGTTGATTATCACTATGAATCAATTCGGGGCTAATTTCGTTGACAAAACGGGATTCCGGATTGTTCTGACGGCGACCATAAAGCATTCTGGAATAGGCATTGGTAATGTAGAGCTTTTCTTTTGCCCGGGTAATGCCAACGTATGCGAGCCGGCGTTCTTCTTGAAGTTCGGATTCATCTGCCGCAGCCCTTGAAAGTGGGAATAAGCCCTCTTCCATCCCCATCAAAAAGACAACCGGAAATTCCAGGCCTTTGGCAGCATGCAGCGTCATTAAAGTGACCTGTGCGTTGTCTTCCTGCAAATCGTCCTGGTCGGAAACCAGTGCCAAATCACTTAAAAAGTTAACGAGGTTTTGTTGGCCGGTTTCGCCCTCATTTTCCTGATCGTACTTTTGGGTAACTGAAATAAATTCTTCCAAGTTCTCCAATCGAGATTGGGCTTCCAATGATTTTGAAGCCTTTAAGGTTCCTAAATAACTGCTCTTATCCAAAACCGCCTCAGTGATCTCAGTGATCGACATCGTCTCCATTTTGGCTGAAATGCCACTCATCATCTGTTCAAAACTTGAAATTGAATTTTTTGCCCGAGTGGAAATTTCATTCGCCAAATCAACGTTTTTAGCGGCCTCCAGTAAGCTCCAGTCGTGATCGTTGGCAAATAATCGCAATCGCTCGATGCTGGCCTGTCCAATCCCACGTTTCGGTTCGTTAATAACCCGTTCAAAACTCATGGAATCGCTCGGATTCGCTAATAATGTCAAATAAGACAGCGCGTCACGAATTTCTTTTCGATCGTAGAACTTGTGTCCACCAACCATGGTGTAGGGAATATTTGATTTAAGCAGCGTTTCTTCAATCACCCGTGATTGGGCATTGGTTCGGTAAAGAATCGCAAAGCTGCCGTAGTTGCGCTTGGGCTTTTGCATCTCTTCTTGAATCTTGGCGACAACGTAGCGAGCCTCATCGTTTTCGGTTTGACCGCGATAATAAGAAATCTGATCGCCCTTATCATTCTCCGTCCACAGGTTCTTGTCGGCACGATTGTCATTGTGGGCAATAACTGAATTGGCGGCGTCCAAAACCGTCTTGGTCGACCGGTAATTTTGTTCCAACAAGGTCACGTGAGCAACCGGATAATCTTTTTTAAAATCAAGAATGTTCTGCATGTTCGCGCCGCGCCAGCCGTAAATACTCTGATCGGCATCCCCAACGACACAGATATTTTGGTTCTTTTTGGCAAGTGTATTCACCAATTTGTACTGAGCTTCGTTGGTATCTTGGTACTCATCAACATGAATATACTGAAACTTATCTTGATAATATTCTAAAACGTCTTTATGGGCATCAAATAACTGGATGGTCACCATAATCAAATCGTCAAAGTCAAGTGACTCATTTTGCTTTAACTCAGCCTGATATCGTTCATAAACATCTGCCACAATCTGATCAAAAGCGCTGTTTGCCTGGGCCTTATACTGCTTCGGTGTCAACAAATCATTTTTGGCATTTGAAATGGATGACAGAACGGCCCTGGGATCAAACTTCTTGGGGTCAATGTTGAGATCGCGCAACACCCGTTTGACCAGGGTGCGCTGCTCGCTGGTATCGGCAATCGTAAACGCGCGATTGTAGCCCAATAAGTCAATATTTCTGCGTAAAATCCGGACACACAACGCATGGAATGTCGATACCCAAACGTCGTTTCCACCCTCACCCAATAATTTGGAAACTCGTTCGCGCATTTCTCTGGCGGCTTTATTTGTAAATGTAATGGCTAAAATATGCCATGGCATCACGTGATTGTGTTCAATTATGTACGCAATCCGATGGGTTAAGACCCGTGTCTTCCCACTTCCGGCACCAGCCATAATCAGGACTGGTCCTTCGGTATGGACAACGGCATCTTTTTGATCTTTATTTAAACCTGCTAATAAACTTTCTTCTGCCACTAAATATTCCATCCTCTCGCATTTATCTTTTCAATTATAACAAAAAAGTCGGCTTCCCGACTCTTACATCTGACTGTATTTTGTTTTGTAATCAACGTCTTTCCAAATGGCAGTTGCTTCGAGCTTGACCAATGTATCCGAAATTGATTTCGTTGGAATTAACACGTGTCCCACGACTTTGGTTTCATCATCCGGTTCATTACCATAAAATGTAAAATGCCAATTATCTTTGATAACCCACTGGGTTTGAACACGCTGATATTCTTTTTGACGAATTGCCTGAAAGACGGTGGCAATTCCTGGAATAATTTGGGTCAGAGGTAACCCCGCGATGGCTCTGAGGTGTTGCTCAAATTCATTGGCGCTGGCAGCATAATCAAAGACGAATCCGGCCGGACTTAATTTAGGCGAAATCCGGCTGACGTAAATTGAACCGCTCTTTGCCAAGAACAAAGAAACTTCAAAAGTCCCCACATAATCAACGTTGCCGGCAATTTCTGCGGTAATCCGTTTCATTTCTTTTTCGACACTGGCATCGAGCTTTGCAGGGGTGTAGGCGGTCATGAGTTGGTCACCCTCGTAGATTACCTCAACTGGGGGAAAGACCACCTCAGAGCCGGATTCTGTGCGTGTGACGACCACTGAGTAATCAGTGTCGTGCTCAACGTAAGATTCCAAGATATAGGTGCCCGAATCCAGGAAGCCGGAAGCCAAAACAATATCGGCCTGGTTTTTGATCAGTAATTCCTTGCCACCGTTAAGTCCACGTTGAATGGGCTTCAAAATTGCCGGGTACCCAATCGAATTGATCGCCTGATAAATATCTTCCAAAGTCACAATCGTCGAATAGGGAACCATATTGATATTTAAGGTTTCAAAAAAGGTCCGTTCAATTAAGCGATCCTGAACAATATCCAACATGCCATCTTGTTGGGGGACTGAAGTAAATTGGGAAACATATCTGATGACATCCGAGTCAATGAATACATTGTCGTAAATGACCGCGTCGCATCGTTCAGCAAACATTTTGAGGGTTTGCTTATCCGTATAGGGACCAATGTACTTATAGTCCGCTAAGGCCATTGCTTTGCTATTTTCGTTGGAACTGTACATCCCGATTTTAAAGCCCATTTGTTTGGCTCTCGCTAACAAAATAGGCGTACTAATACTGTCGCCAAGGATGCCAATTGTTTGACCAGGATAGAGAACATTTGCGTTTGCCAATTCATTCACTACTTTCATTATCGAAATTATAAAAAATGAGTGTTTCCAAACTAATATGACGATTACACG
>NZ_JAXGWW010000003.1:0-26811 GCF_040773105.1 Lentilactobacillus sp. | reverse complement strand
ATTCATCCAATAGGAGTGTGCATTATACGTCACAGATAAAACATTGAATACTCGTGTCAGGTTATCAGTATCATCTTGGGTCCAGTCAAGTGTCGGATCCTGACAATCGGTCGCTCGCAAAATTTCAGCGGAGGCAGCCAACCAGTAAGTTAAGGTTGCAAATCGAAAATTATATGCAGACAGCGCCGATTGAATTTTTTCATATCGGCGAATCGTATCCATGGCATTCTTTCGATATGTAATATCTCCTGTGATGTACCACATCATTGTTTGCTTAAAAATTGTTGCTCCATCTTTATTCACACGGTCCCCAACGTATTCGCTGGGGTTGGCATAGCCAGTCACTGCCCACGGTCCGAGAATGTGGATAAAGATGTCATTCCACCACTGAAAATAAATTCTAGGTGATTTACTTGCAAACGAATCCCTGGTGTATGCATTAAATGCAGTTGCCCAGGGCTCGACCCCAGCTCGGACCTGTTTTTGCATCGTTTCCAACTGATCAACACTCATCGTAATTCCTGGATGTGTAATCGTGACTGGTTGGGTATTTCCGTTACTGTCTGTGTAAGTTGTTGTATAAGTACTTGTCTTCAACTTCGGTTGGTAGCTGGTGATCAAGGGTGATACTTGATTTGCACTTGCCGGTTGTGCCAGCAAGAAGCATCCTATTAATGTCAACATGCTCAAAACGCCAACTAATAATTTGGATGTTCTCAAATTAATCGCTCTCCTCATTGTGCCATGAATGGCCACTAAAAAATATCCAACTGCAACAAATAATAATGATCCATTTATGGAAATGATTATATCACGATTAAGAGCAAAACAATGTAAATTTCACCCCCAACTCTCCAATAAAACCAGAGCATCACATCTTGTTATTTCTGTCGGAATTTTTCAAAATGTTCCGCCAAATATCGGGTCGTCAAACTCTGCGGATTGACAATTAAATCTTGTGGCCGGCCTTTGGCAACGATTTGCCCCCCTTGATCACCCCCGCGGGGACCCATGTCGATCAAGTAATCGGCGTTGGCCATTAAATCCAAATCATGGGTGATCATCAAGACGGTCGCTCCTTGGTCAATCAGCTGGGAGAACACCTTTAACAGCACGTGGACATCCAATGGATGCAGTCCCACCGTTGGCTCATCAAAGATAAACAAAGTGTCATTTTGACGGCTCTTCATGTGTGACGTGAGTTTTAGTCGCTGTGCCTCACCGCCTGACAGGCTAGGGGTCGATTCGCCGAGGTGAAGGTAGCCAAGTCCCATTTGTTGAAGAACCTCAAGCGTTTTGGAAATTGACGCGTCATCTTCAAATAACGCGATCGCATGGCCAACGTCATAATCCAATACATCGGCAATCGACATCCCGTCCCACTTAATTTTTAAAATATCTTGGTTAAACCGTTTGCCACGACACGTTGGGCAAGTCTCAACCATGTCAGGCAGGTACTGAATGTCCAAAGAAATTTCACCCGTCCCACCACACGTTGGACAAGCACCCTGTTTATTATTGTAAGAAAAGTAGCTTGGGGTGTAATGATTCTTCTTGGCAGCCGGTAACTGGGCAAACTTTTTGCGCAAATTATCCATGATGTTGGTATAAGTGGCCAGCGTTGATCTGGCATTTTTCCCCACCGGAGTGGCGTCAACACTGACAATGTGTTTCAGGCGACCAGGTTCAAAGTTGGAAATGTAGTCGGGAAGAGAGCGCCGATGAATTTTGGCTTGAAAAGCATCCAGTAATCCATCCAACACCAACGTCGTTTTACCCGCGCCGGAAAAGCCGGTTATCGCAATCAAACGGTTAATCGGAAAATCAGCCGTAACGTCGTGTAGGTTAAAGCGGTGACTGATCGTCAACGTCGCCTGACCTTTCTCAAAGACATTTTTCTGGACAACATTTCGTGTCATCAATGTGGCCTGACCGGTCAGAAACGGGCCAATCAGTGACTGCTTGCTGGCGCGAATTTCTGCCGGCGTCCCCTGATCAATCACCTGACCGCCATTCACACCGGAACCGGGACCGATTTCAATGATGTAATCAGCCGCATTAATAATCGACGTTTCGTGGTCAACCACCACCAATGAATTTCCCTGATCAACAAGTTGGTGGAAAATCTTGATCAAACCCGAAACGTTATCCGGATGCAGTCCGACTGAAGGCTCGTCCAAGACGTACAGCACACCGGTCGTTTGGGTACGCAATGTCCGTCCCAACTGGATTCGCTGGAGTTCTCCGGTTGAAAGTGATGCGCCGGCACGGTCCATCGTCAAATAGTCCAACCCCAGATCAAGTAACGGTTGGGTTTGATTCAACAATTCAGTCGTTAAATTCTTCGCGAGTGGCTGCATATTTTCCGGCAGCCATTTTTTAATCCGTTCAACAAATGCCGGCAATTTGCCAATTGGCAGATGACTGGCTTCCGCAATGTTCATGCCGTCAATCAGCTGGGTTAAACGATCCGGATTCATCCGGGTACCGTGACACACCGGGCAGGTGAAGAATCGGTAAAATCGATTGAGCCGTTTTAATGCGACTTCACTTTTAGTGGTGCTCATACTATCTTCCACCGCGTTATAGGCATTTTCGTAGAGCGCGTTATCCATATGGAAAACCCGGCCGTTTTTGCTGGGGATATCAATCGCAAAATGTTCCTGCTTGCCGTGGAGAACCATGTCTTTTTCTTTGGCAGTCAGTTGGTTATATGGGACATCGATTCGAACCCCCGCAGCTTGGGCCACGATCGGCATAAAGTTGCGCCCAGGAATCCGCCAAGCGGCCACAGCCCCGTCTCGAATCGTTTTCGTTTGGTCTCCAATGAGCTGATTGGGATCCAGTTGTTTGGTAATCCCCAAGCCCTCACACTTTGGACAGGCACCGTCTGAATTAAACGCAAAGTCTTCGGCGCCAAATGCGCGAAATTTCACGCCGCAAGTTGGACAGGTAATGACGCCCATTTGCTCGCCCATCACGTCCATCGCTTCAGCAATCTTAATTGTTGGCGGCACTTGATGTCCATTTGGGCACTTTGGCGACCCCAAGCGGGAATACATCAACCGCAAAACGTTGAAAATTTCCGTCATGGTTCCAACAGTTGACCGGGCACCAGGCACGGTTGGTCGCTGTCTTAATGCCAGCGCAGATGGAATATGCTTGACCGAATCAACATCGGCACGGCCGACTTGGCTAATCCGCCGACGAGTGTATGTTGCTAATGAATCCAAATACCGACGGGCACCTTCGGAATACAAAATTCCCATCGCCAAAGAAGATTTTCCTGAGCCGGAAAGCCCCGAAATAGCAACGAATTGATGCAACGGGATATTAACGTTGATATTTTTTAAATTATTCACTTTTCCCCCAACCACCTCAATGTGATCGGGCAATTTGTTTGCTGGCATATAACGACTCCTTTTGAAAATATGATTAATTTAATTCTAACGCAGCAAGAACTTTTGCGAACAAAAAAAGCCAAACCATTACTGGTTCGACTCTCATTATTTTACTCAGATTGTCTTTAACTTTCCTCTGAAATCATCAAGCGTTTGGTACCCTTTTTTGTCCATAATTTCTTCAAGTTCTTTAGAAATTCGTTCAAAAATTGGCGTTCCTTCATATCCAAAGGCAGTTCCAATTTGAACTAAGTCGGCACCACACAAAACGTGTTCGAAAACGTCCATACCGGACTTGATGCCACCCGTTCCAATAATTGAAATTCGCGGATCGAGCCGTTGCCGAAGGGCACGAACGTTGGCCAATGCGGTCGGCTTAACGTAATCGCCACCGAGGCCGCCAAAGCCACCCTTAGGCTTGATGACAACTGATTCGGTTTCTGGATCAACAACCAAGCCATTACCAATCGAATTAATCACATTGATATAAGTCACTGGAAAATCGTTCAACACTTCTGAAATCCCATTAAATTGGTTAAAGTCAAAGTATGGTGGTAATTTTAATCCAAGTGGCTTTTTGAAGAATTTGAACGTTGCGGTCAACACATCACGAACGGCATCAAAGTCATAACCAACTTGAGACTTACCGGCGACGTTAGGACAAGAGAGGTTCAATTCAGTTAAGCCGTCAAACGCACTTTCCTGAACTTTTTTGAGCATCTCAATGTTTTGGTCAATTGATAATCCGGCAACTGATAGAATAACCTGCTTGCCATTTTGACCTTGGTTTTCTTCAGCAAATTTCAGATAATAATCGATGCCGTGATTCGGCAGGCCCATCGAGTTAATGCTTCCAAGTGGCAAAGCCTTCATCCGTGGGCTTTCGTTTCCGGCCCGCTCTTCTGGAGTGGCACTCTTGGTCACACAGCCACCAGCCATTGAGTCGAGCGTCTTCTCCAGTTCGTCGGTGGTTGAGCAGCGAACACCGGCAGCATTTAATAGTAGGTTATCAAATTTGTAATCACCAATGTGTGAGGCGAGTGAGATTTTAGTTTGCATTTGCTTCCTCCCGTTTTGTCCAATCCCAAGGGGCTTTGTGCCAGGTTGATAAACGTGAATATTCTTCATCTGAGAATTTATTTTCTTTGTGGCCCTGCGCAATTAAATCGGCATAGCTGAGTAATGGGACCAACTTTGTATCGGCATCAGCGAAGTTTTTGTCTGCATCGGGCAAGCCGTACGTGAAGACTGAAGCGACGCCGATAACGTTTACGCCTTCGTTTCGAACCGCTTTGACGGCTCCCAACACACTTCCGCCGGTCGAAATTAAATCATCAATCAAGACAACCTTGTCGTCCTTGGTAATTCGGCCTTCAATCTGCTTTCCGGCACCATGATCCTTTGGTTTGGCCCGGACGTATATTAATGGTAGATTCAATCGTTCGGCTACCCAAGCAGCGTGGGGAATCCCCGCCGTCGCAACGCCTCCGATGACGGTTGCGTCAGGGTAGTTGTTCTTAATATTTTCAGCTAAGCCGTCAGCAATCATGTCTCTCAATGATGGAATCGAGATTGTCAATCTAAAGTCGGTATAGATTGGGCTTAAAATACCGCTGGCATATCTAAATGGCTTTTCAAGGTTGATGCTGACAATTTGGTGATCAATCAGTGATTGAATGATTTGATTAGTTTGCATAATTCCACTCCTCTAACATTTTATGATATGCGGCAACCGGATTTTCGGCGCGAATAATTGGTCGGCCGACGACCAAAGCCGAACTGCCATATTCAGCAGCCTGCTTAGGAGTCGCGGTTCTTGACTGGTCATCCTTGGGAAAGTTGGCTGGCCGAATTCCTGGGGTCACGTACAAGAAGTCGTCGCCAACCTGTTCTTTTAACGAGCTCACTTCAAGAGGTGACGTGATAACACCATCGGCACCGGATTTCTTAGCTAACTTGGCCAGTGAAACAACTTGGTCGACCATATCCAACTTGCAGTTTTGCTCATGCTTTAGGGCATCTTCGGTAATGGAGGTTAACTCGGTTACCGCAAGTAATTTCGGCGTTGGCACACCAGCTTCTTCGCTTCCTAGTTCCAACCCTTCCTTAGCTGCAGCAATCATTTCTGATCCCCCCAGTGCGTGGACGGTTGTGTAAGTCACACCCATCCGACCGATTTGCATCATTCCCATCTTAACGGTATTGGGGATGTCTTGAAGTTTTAGGTCCAAGAATATTTTAAAGCCTTTGTTCAATAGTTCCTTAACAATTTCGGGGCCCTCACCATAAAACAGCTCCATGCCGATCTTGACGGTCATGCCTTCATCAGTCGGAAACTGGTTGATAATCTTGAACAAGCCTTCTCGATTCCAAACATCAAGTGATACAATTAACGGTCCTCGCATAATTACCCTCCTGGTTGATTGCAGAAAAAGAGCCCGAGACTGCAGAACTCGGTACATCCCTGTGCCAATCCCTGTAAAATCACGGACTCTTAGATTATTTGTCGTCCGCTTTTGGCCTCTCTGAACCAAATTAAAGCTCTTTTATTTGTTTATAACTTTATCACGTTGATCGCTCTTGTTCAAGTGGAATTTGTTGAGCTGCTTAATCAAACGCCCTTGCATTCACATAATTTCCATGGCATAATACGAACAGCTTAAAAATAAAGAATGCCAGCGAGCATTCATTTGGAGGAACGAAAATGGAAAATACAAATGCACTTACGCACAGCCATGCTTTTACGAAGAATCAGAAATGGGTCATTGCCTCGACCAGTTCAGGATTCGCGTTGGAAAATATGGATGTGCTATTTTTATCTTTTGCGATGAGTTCAATGATTGGCCAACTTCACTTGAGTGGCGGCGCTGCCGGTTTGATTGGGTCAATCACCAACCTGGGAATGCTGTTCGGCGGCATTATGTTTGGCTTAATTGGTGATCGTTTTGGCCGGGTTAAAACATTTACCTACACAATTTTCATCTTCGCGTTCGCCACTGCCATGATGGCCTTTGCCAATAACATTACGTTAATCTACATCTTGCGGTTTCTTGCCGGAATTGGTGCGGGTGGTGAATATGGCGTCGGTATCGCAATGATTGCCGAATCCTTCCACAAGAACCAAATTGGTAAAATGACTTCCGTTGCCGCAATCGGCGGGCAGATTGGTGCGATCTTAGCCGCCATCACCGCCGCAATCGTCATTCCTCATTTAGGATGGCACGCCCTATTCCTCGTTGGAATTGTGCCGGTTGTTCTGACCTACTTTGTCAGACGACATTTAAGCGAAACTGCTGAATTTGTACAAGCAAAAAAGCAGGAAAAAGAATCCACCAGCAAGGCCGTCTTTAAATACATGTTCAGTTCACCAAAATTAGCTTATCAAAGCTTTGCATTAATGATTATGACGACCGTTCAAATTGCAGGTTACTTTGGCTTAATGAACTGGTTGCCAATCATTGTTCAAAAACAATTGGGCCTAAACGTTTCGGGTTCATCACTGTGGATGATTTCAACCATCATTGGCATGAGTCTGGGAATGATTACTTTCGGGTCAATTCTTGATTTCTTCGGACCACGCCGGGCATTTGGCATCTTCCTTATTGCTTCTGCCGCAATGGTCTTTACCATCACATTGGCACACAACACAATTTCACTGCTCATCATTGGTGCCATCGTCGGCTTCTTCTCAAACGGCATGTTTGGTGGCTACGGTGCGGTGATCAGCCGACTGTACCCTACAGAAATTCGGTCGACCGCAAATAACATTATCGTCAACATTGGCCGGGCAATTGGAGGCTTCTCATCAGTGGTTATCGGCATCCTGATGGATAACTACTCACTGACTGTTGTCATGGGATTTCTCTCAATTCTCTACATCATCAGTTTCATGACCATGATCACATTGCCGGGATTAAAGAAAATGACGTTAGAACGTGCATAAATATTGCAAATCAGTAAAAATCGCCAACAAATTGTTGGCGATTTTTTTAGTTAATTTGAATATTTCCCTATAATAGTCGATAATGGTTGTATATACATATTCTGGAGGATTTTAACAATTATTATTTAAGCGAAAACTCGTCAGGCAATTCGAAAGGTAGGTCAAAATAGTAATGGAAAAAATTATTGCGTTTGATATGGACGGAACGGTCGCGGAGACTTTCCCGGTGATTTTTGATTCGTTTAGGCGCACAGTACACGACTACACCGATAAATGGATTAGCAATCAGGTCATTTTGGCCACCTTTGGCGCAAATGAAGTTGGCATGTTAAAGGAATTGATTCCAAATTATTCTGATGAAGTTTTGGCAAGCTTTCACGAGAACTACCGCAGAGCGCATTTACAATTGCGACACCCATTTGATGGGATCGAAAAGTTAATTAAGGAGTTACATGAACGAGACGTGATCACACCGATGATTACTGGAAAGGCGAGCAGAGTCTAAACGTCAGCCTAGATTCTCTTGGTCTCAAAGATGCCTTCTCGCCGGTTATGTCCGGTTCTCCAGACGGTTCAATCAAAGCCAAACAATTTGGTGAAGTCATTAAACAATTCAAGTTAACACCAGAAGACATGGCTTATATCGGAGACGCTTCAACTGACGTCGTTGCCTGTAAGCAGGCAGGTATCAAGTGTTATTCCGCCGCTTGGTCGATTAATGCTAAGCCTGAAGAGTTGGAGAAAATCAATCCTGGCGAGATTTATACTTCGGTCGAACAATTACGAGAGACACTTATCAACGATTAATTTCAAAACAAGGGGTTGGGCAAAGCTAGAAGTTTTGCTTCAACCTCTTTTTAGCCTGACTGTTACCTAGCAGATTCGTGCGCCAAATAGAAACTTTCAGCGTATAATCAGGACCAACGAAACAAATTTGATTGATGAAAGGAATTGATTTTTATGAAAATTCAAGAAGGTTACATGCCATTTCACGGATACCAGACCTACTACCGGATTGTCGGCGAAAAGACACCTGGCAAGGCACCACTGCTTTTAATTCACGGTGGACCGGGTTCTTCTCATAATTATTTTGAACTACTGGATGATTACGCCGAGACCGGCCGCCAATTAATTATGTATGACCAAGTCGGCTGTGGTAAATCATCAATTCCAGACGACGAATCAGTCTATGTCAAAGAGACCTGGGCGGAGGAATTAATCGCCTTACGTCAATATCTTCATTTGGATCACGTACATATGTTGGGCCAATCGTGGGGCGGAATGTTGGAAATGCTTTACTTGACGCACTACAGCCAAGAAGGCGTTAAGAGTGTCATGATCGATGGCTCTCCCGCTTCAATTAAATTGTGGATTAAAGAGCAACACCGACTCATTAAGTATTTGAGCTATGAAGACCGCCAGGCAATCGCTGAAGCCGAGCGGACCGGTGATTTTAGCGGCCCTAAATATTTGGCTGCCAACGACCGTTACATGGAGCGTTACTGCTGGGACGACCCTGATGAAAACTCACCTGAACCCCTAAGACGGCCAACCAACGGTAAAAAAGCCAGTCTGATCGCCGAAGGCCCCAATGAGTTTACTGAAAACGGCACAATTAGTGATTTTGATGTTACCGATGACTTAAAGAACATCCACGTCCCAGTCCTGGTCACAAACGGCACTGATGACCTCTGCACGCCGTTGATTGCCAAATCAGTATACGATCACATTCCTAACGCAAAATGGCACCTGTTCGCTAACAGTCGTCATTTAGCCCTATTAGATCAGCACGACGAATTTATCAGCGTTTTGGATAACTGGCTGAACGAGAATGATTAGCGATGAAAGTTATTATTTCTCCAGCTAAGAAAATGGTCGTCAATCTTGATGATTTTGATGTCTTGGGACTCCCCATGTATCTGGATCAAGCCACAGAAATTTTGGCGGCGTTACGCCAATTAAGTTATGATCAGCTCAAACAGCTATGGCACGCCAGCGAAAAGTTGACTCAAGCCAGTTATGACCAACTGCAACAGATTGACTTACATCAGCGCCTAACACCCGCAATTTTGAGCTTTTCGGGCATCCAGTATCAATATATGGCACCGGATCTGTTAAGTAAGGATGGGTTAGATTATCTGCAAGGTCATTTAAGAATTCTTTCGGGGCTTTACGGAATTTTACAGCCATTCGATGGTGTTGTGCCCTACCGTTTTGACATGGACTCACGTTTGGCAATCGGCACTGCTAACAACATGTATCAGTACTGGGGCGATCGCATTTATCGGGCACTTGCCGACGATGGGCCAATTATCAACTTGGCTTCTCAAGAATATTCGAAAACGATCACGAAATTTCTGAAACCTGACGATCAGTTCATTGACATCACGTTTGGTCACTTGGTGGATGGCCAAATCAAAACCCGAGCGACTTTCGCCAAGATGGCGCGTGGGGAAATGGTCCGCTTCATGGCGGAGCACCACGTCACCGAAGTAGCTGAGCTCACTCAATTCGATTCACCCAACTATCAGTTTGACGAGGCCAGTTCCACCGATACCAATTTAGTTTTTCTGCGTCAATCAGCAGTGGATAAATAAACTGATAGTGTGTAACAAGAATCGGTTAGGTTCCAGAATATAAGAAAATGGTCCAAACATCCTGGGATTGGATGATTGGATCATTTTTTATACGACCTATTTCGGGCGATTCGGCTGAGTCTTATTTGCGCCAAAAGGGACTGAGAAACACATTTCTCAGCCCCTTTTGTCATTCATCGTTTATAGATCTCTAAAGCCAATATCTTTTCGATAGTAAAACTCGTGCAGGTCCAATCTACTTAACTCGGCATAAACCTTTGCCTGGGCACATTCCAAAGTTGAGGCGTGATTATACAAGGTGAAGATTCGCCCACCGGAACTATATAGCTTACCGTCTTCTTCAGTGACACCGGCATAAAAAATGTTTCCTGGTAAATCTGCCGGTAAAGCAATATGTTGTTTCGGTGAGGTTGGATACCCTGGGGCAGCAATCACCACGCCCAGATAAAAATCACCCTGTTGCCATTTGATGTCTGGCAATTTGCGGTCAATCAAATCAGACGTCATCTGGTAAAAATCACTCTCAAGTTGTGGCAGTAATACCTGCGTCTCAGGATCACCCAGTCGCAAATTGTATTCGATAACTTTTGGCCCCTGCTTTGTCAGCATGCAGCCAACGTAAATAATTCCTGCAAACTCCAGGTCTTCTTTGGCAAGCCCGACCATCGTTGGATCCACGATTTCATGAATCGTTGTGTCCAAGACTTCCTGAGTAATATGGGGAACAGGGGAATATGCTCCCATACCACCAGTATTTGGGCCGGTTTCACCCTCATCAATTTTCTTGTGATCTTGGGAAATCGGGAAAACAACCTTCTTGTCACCGCCGACAAATAGCATCAACGAAAACTCTTCGCCTTCAAGAAATTCTTCAATCAAGATCTCACCGGATTTGTCGAGTGCCGTCTTGATGGTTGGCTCCAAGTCATCGGCATCCTTAACAATTGTGACCCCTTTACCGGCAGCCAGCCCGTTTTCTTTGACAACTAGTGGTAATGATAGTTCATCGGCGTAGTGTTTGGCTGCCGCAAAATCCGTAAACGTTTTGAACTTGGCTGTCGGAATATTATTTCGCTGCATGAAGCCTTTGGCAAAATTCTTATCACTTTCCAAGCGGGCTGCGGACTCATCAGGTCCAAACACACGCAGACGAGCTGCGATAAATGCATCGACAATTCCTTTTGAGAGCGGAACTTCCGGTCCGACAAACGTTAGATCAATCAGATGTTCCTTGGCAAATTCAACTAATTTTGGAAAATCCATTTCATCGATATCAACAATCTGTATCTGATCCTTTTTCATCCCAGGGTTGCCAGGGGCACAATAAACTGTTGTAACTTGTGGACTTTTCAACATTGTTGCTGCAATTGCGTGCTCTCGGGCACCGGAACCGATAACTAGGACGTTTGCCATGATGAGATCTCCTTTTGATTGGTTGTTTTTGGTTATGTATAAAGGCTGACAAGCAGCCTTGTGGTGCGGTTTGTAGATTTTGGTTTGGCTAGGTGTTCGGACCCCAGTCTTCACTCTGACTAAAATGTGTTCGCCAGGGCAATAACCTGCACATAAGCCACTTTCTTTGAAAATCAAACTCGATTTCCAAAGAAACCAGCTTATGCTTCGGTTATTAACCGCCCTGTCTCACACTCTGGTTGAAATGTGTTCCGACTCCCCTGTCCCCTACTGCATAAGGCAAAGCTATCAATAATGAACACAAACCGTTCATTATCGCTACCTTTACCTTATGCTCCGGGGCCAATCCGGGTCGCGTCACACTCTGATTGAAATGTGTTCCGACTCCTCTGACACTAACTTCTAAGCCACAAGGAATTTAAATCCAAACCCAGGATTTTAATTCCTTGTGGCTTAGAAACCGTGTCACCCGAGGCTCGTCACACTCTGTTCTTTTAATGCCTGAAATGTCTAACCCCTGTCATGACCATTGCGATACCAAATTTGTCTGCCATCGCAATCGAGTCCTTATCCTTGATGCTGCCACCAGGTTGGATAATTGCCTTGATATCATGCTTTGCAGCATATTCAACACAGTCATCCATTGGGAAGAAGGCGTCCGATGCCATAATCGCATTTTCGTAACCGTCCTTTGGCATTGCCTTTTGGATCGCAATTTTCGCTGAGTCGATCCGGTTTGGTTGGCCCATTCCAACACCTAACGTCTTCGAATCAGTCGTTACAACCACTGCGTTACTCTTAACGTGTTTAACCACGTGTTGGCCAAATTGGAGCGCCTTTAACTGTTGTTCAGTTGGTTGAACCTTGGTAACCACCTTGAAATCAGGAATTTGGTCAATTTCATGGTCGCTTTCTTGAATTAACATCCCACCACTGACGGTAATCTCTTCAAAGCGGTCAGGTTGGTCACGATGGCTCAAATCAGCTTTCAGCAAACGGATATTCTTCTTTTTGGCAAGGATTTCAAATGCTTCGTCCGTATATGAAGGTGCAATGATAATTTCCAAAAAGATCTTGTGCATCTTTTCAGCAGTTGCAGCATCAATTTCGCGGTTCACAGCAATAATGCCGCCAAAAATTGACATTGGGTCTGATTCATATGCTTCATCCCAGGCTTTTTCAATGGTGTCAGCCACACCAACGCCACATGGGTTCATGTGCTTCATCGCAATGACCGTTGGTTGATCAAATTCAGCGACCATGTTCAGTGCCGCGTTCGCATCCTTGATGTTGTTGTATGATAATTCCTTACCGTGAAGTTGGTTGGGAATAATTGATAATTTGGATGGTAGTGCCTTACGGTAAAACGCGGCTTTTTGATGACTGTTTTCACCATAACGGAGTGCCTGTTGCTTTTCATAGGTCAGTGTTAATTTTTCTGGGAACTCTTCTTCAGTTAAGTAATTAGAAATCAGTGCATCATAGGCAGCAGTGTGACGGAATACCTTCGCAGCCAAATGTTTTCTGAAATCGGCGTCATCTTTATGGTTTTTGAGCGCATCAACGACCGGCTGGTAATCAGCCGGGTCGACGACCGTCAGCACACCCGCAAAGTTCTTGGCAGCTGCCCGCAGCATTGAAGGGCCGCCAATATCGATTTGTTCGATGGCTTGTGCTTGCGTGGTATCAGGCTTCTCAATGGTTTCTTTAAATGGGTATAGGTTAACCGCAACCAAATCAATTGGGGTGATACCGGCATCTTTTAATTGTTTCATGTGGTCAGGATTGTCGCGTTTGGCAAGAATACCAGCATGAATCTTTGGATGAAGTGTTTTTACCCGGCCATCCAGCATTTCTGGAAATCCGGTTACTTCTTCAACGCCGGTCACCTTCACGCCGCCATCTTCCAACGCTTTTTTGGTACCACCAGTTGAAACGATTTCAAAGTCCAAATCGATTAACTGTTTGGCAAAATCAACCAGGTTACTTTTATCAGAAACACTTAAAAGGGCTCTTCTTGACATTAGATTTCTCCTCTTTCTAATAATTGTTTAACAACATTGGGATACAAAACATGTTCGGTTGCGTGAATTCGCTGCTCAAGATCGCTCAACTGATCATCCTTGTGCACCGGAACCTCCTGTTGGGCGATGATCTTCCCGGAATCAATTCCGGAATCGACCCAGTGAACCGTCACACCAGTGGTATCGACACCGGCTTCATAAGCATCCTCAATTCCATGACGACCAGGAAACTTCGGCAGCAATGCCGGATGGATGTTGATGATCTTACCCTCGTACTTGGCTAACAGCGTTGGGCCAATAATCCGCATGTAGCCGGCAAGAATAATGAAATCAATTTGATTATCGGCTAACTTTTGGGCGATGACTGTCTCAGCAGCGGCCTTATCCGGATAGTCTTTAAAATTAATCACAAACGTTGGAACCGATTCTTGATGTGCCCGGTCAAGGACGTGAACATGAGCGTGGTCACAGACCAGTAATTTAACTTTGAGCGGTAGGCTTTCTTTCTTAAAGAAATCCGTTAACGCCGTAAAATTGGTTCCTTCGCCGGAAGCAAATATCGCAATGTTTTTTACGTCAGGTTTCATTGTTGATCCTTTCGAATAATAACTTCTTGATGCCCAGAAACAAGCTTACCAACTCGATAAACGGTCTCACCGGATTTCTCCAGTTCTGCTTTAACGTCTTCAGCCACGTCTGGGTGAACGGCAACGACCATTCCCAAGCCAAGGTTGAAAGTATGCTTGAGATCGTCAAATGACAGCTGACCAATGCGCTGAAGATTTTCCATAATTGCCGGCACTTTCCAACTGCCATAATTGAACTCGGCAGAAAGATTCTCAGGCAAGATGCGGGCAACGTTTTCGGGAAGGCCGCCACCCGTGATGTGGGCAATAGCAGTAATTTTCCCCTTATCGATCAGCGGTAGCACGGACTTGACATAGATCTTGGTTGGTCGCAAGAGCTCATGCTTCAAGTCAAGCTCACATCCTGGCAATGTTTCATCAAGTGAATAATCATGTTGCTTGAATAAAATGTCCCGCACTAAGCTGAACCCGTTTGAATGAAGGCCGTTAGAAGCAAGTCCCAACAACACATCCCCTTCACGCAAATTCTCCGCGCTCAGCAGTTTCGCCTTATCGGCAATCCCCACTGCAAATCCAGCCAAATCGTAGTGACCATCCGTATACATATCGGGCATTTCAGCGGTTTCGCCACCAACCAATTTGGCCTGCGCTTGGGAGACACCATCAACAACTCCGCTGATAATGTCTTTGGCTTTGTCATTGTCCAAATGACCAACCCCAAGGTAATCAAGGAAGAACAGCGGCTTGGCACCCTGGGCCAAAACATCATTGACGCACATCGCGACCAAATCAATGCCAATTGTTTTGTGAAGATTGGCCTTAATTGCGATCAGCAGCTTCGTGCCAACCCCATCCGTTCCGGATACCAAAACTGGATTGTGATAGGTACCCAGCTCTAAAGGAAATAACCCGCCAAATGATCCAAGGGCACTATTTTTAGATAAATTCTTAATATCATCGACTAACTTGTAACCAGCGTTGATGTCAACACCGGCCTTTTTGTAGGCGTCCATTATAATGACCTCATCTCATTTGTTGTAGTTGGGCTTGATCGCGATCGTACTCTTCTTGGTAATCATAAAGTGGTGTTGGATATTGACCGTCAAAGTATGCAACACAAAGTCCTTTGTTAGGCGCATCGGTCTTCAGGTTAACTGAATCGACCACGCCTTGAACACTCAAGAAACCAAGGGAATCGGCACCAAAAGTTTCTCTCATTTCTTCGATTGTCTGATTGGCTGCAATCAACTCACGAACGTGTTGGATATCGATTCCGTAAAAACATGGGTAACGCAGTGGCGGTGAAGCAATCCGCAAATGAACGGAAGCGGCGCCAGCATCTTTAAGAAGCTTAACGATCCGTCGACTGGTTGTCCCACGGACGATTGAATCATCGACCAAAACAAGATTTTTTCCGCGAACAACGCCTTTTACAGCGGAAAGCTTCATATTAACACCCTGCTCACGAAGCTCCTGAGTCGGTTCAATGAAAGTCCTGGCAGAATATTGGTTCTTGACCAGCCCCATTTCATAAGGCAGTCCCGACGCTTCGGCGTATCCCATCGCTGCGGACAATGATGAGTTCGGCACCCCAATGACCATATCAGCATTTTCGACAGGTTGTTCTTGAGCCAACCGAGCCCCCATCCGCTTTCTGGCGGAGTGAACGTTGACCCCATAGATATCGGAATCAGGGCGGGCAAAGTAGATAAATTCCATCGAGCAAATCGCCAACTGAGTGTCATTGGTGTATTGGTCAATCGTGATCCCAGAGTCATCGATTTTAATTAATTGACCTGGTTGAACATCACATTTGAATTTGGCGCCAACGGCATCCAAGGCACAAGTCTCGCTGCAGACGACGTATGCGCCATTTGGCAGCTGGCCGACAACCAATGGTCGAAAGCCATTAGGATCAAGCGCTGCGTAAAGCCGATCCTTCGTCATGACCAAGTAAGCAAAGCCGCCCTTGATAATGTTCAGGGCTTCTTTCATCTGGTCATCCAAATTGTCGGCCTGACTCAAGCGAATCAAGTGCATTAAATTTTCGGTATCGGAACTTGAATGATAAATGGCGCCACGATCTTCGAGATTTTTTCGGATTGAAATGGCGTTCGTTAAGTTCCCGTTATGTGCTAAAGCAAACTGGGTATCACTAAAATTAAATGGCAGTGGTTGAATGTTTTCCAGCAAATTACTGCCGGCCGTTGAATAACGAACGTGGCCGATTGCAGCGTCGCCAGTCATTTCATCAACTGCATTGGGCGAATCAAAAACGTCGGTTAACAGGCCAAAGCCCCGCTTGGTTGTCAGATGGCCACTGTTATTAACCGTAATTCCGGCGCCTTCCTGACCGCGATGTTGAAGGGCAAACAAACCAATGTAAGTCAGCTTGGCGGCATCGGGAGTTCCCCAAACACCAAAGATGCCACATTCTTCATTTAAACTTTTTACTTCAGACGGCATGGCAATGCCCCTTTCCAAATCCCGAGCGCTTTATCAACATCGAGGTCAAAGTAACCATCGTTGGCTTGGACAAATAGGTGATTGTCATCGACTACCTTTCCAAGCTGTTGCGCTTCTTTTCCAACCAATTGTTCGAATTCAGCCTGCTTTTCTTGTGGTACTGAGACGATGAAACGTGATTGGCTTTCAGAGAAGAAGTCGGCAACGCTTAAATCGCTTGCCAAGTCGACTCCCAATTGATGACCAAAGGTACTTTCGGCGATCGCTGTGATCAGACCACCTTCGGAAATATCGTGGGCTGATTGTAACAAGTTCGCTTGAATCGCTTGAGTAACGAGTTTTTGAATCTTAAGTTCGTAATCCAAATCAAAGTCAAACAGTTTGCCGGCAATCTTTCCGGTCTGCATTTTTTGAATTTGAGAACCATTAAAACCAGGTTCGGTCTTGCCGACAACATAAACCAAATCACCAGCATGCTTAAAGTCTTGGGTGGTAATATGGTTTAACCCTTTGATCAAGCCAACCATTCCGACCATTGGTGTTGGGTAAATTGGAATATTGTCATATTCATTGTTCAACGAAACGTTTCCGGAAATGACCGGTGCTTCAAATTTCTCGCAGGCTTCGCTCATCCCCATGACCGCTTGATCCAACTCATAGAATTGGTCCGGCTTTTCAGGATTGCCAAAGTTTAGGCAGTCCGTAATTCCAAGTGGAACCGCTCCGGAAGCAACGATATTGCGGGCAGCTTCAGCCACTGCCATCGCACCGCCGACCCGTGGGTTGAGGTACAGGTAGCGACCGTTAACATCAGTGGTGATCGCTAATGCTTTGTCGTGGTGGCGGACCCGAACGACAGCTGCGTCAGATCCCGGTGCCACAACCGTATTCGTTTGAACCTGGGTATCGTATGTTTCATAAATGCTTTCTTTAGACGCAATTGTTAATTGGCCCAGCATCTCTTTCAATGTTTCAGTTGGGTTGGAAATTTGTGGCTCAAATTGCGCTGAATCAACGTTCTTCAAATGTTCAGGAACGGCTGATTCCCGATGGTAAACGGGTGCTTGAGATGCCAGTGAATCGACCGGCACGTCAGCAACCGTCTTGCCGTGATGCAACAATTTATATTGGTGGCCTTCCGTAACGTGACCAATGACAACCGCATTGACACCCTGGTCAGCAAATACTTTTAGGACTTCATCTTCATGACCGGCCTTGACACACAATAACATCCGTTCTTGAGATTCGGAGAGCATCAGTTCAAAAGCTGACATGCCTTCTTCACGTTGTGGAACCAAGTCAAGATCTAGTGTCATCCCATTTCCGCCGGCCTTTGAACCCATTTCTGCAGATGATGAAACGAGCCCGGCGGCCCCCATATCTTGGATTCCCACCAAGGCATCCGAATGGTTGTTAATGACTTCAAGACAGGCTTCCATCACCAATTTTTCTTCAAACGGATCGCCAACTTGGACAGCTGACCGTTGACTTTCATGTTCCGAATCAAACTGGAAGGACGCAAATGAGGCGCCGTTGATGCCGTCACGCCCCGTTTTATGGCCCACGTAAATGATACTGTTGCCAACGCCGGCAGCAGCCCCGACCTCGATTTTATCAAGGTCCATCAAGCCGACTGACATGACGTTAATGAGTGGATTATGGGCGTAGGCATCGTCAAATGCGGTGTCGCCACCAACGGTTGGAATGCCAATACAGTTCCCATAAGCGCTAATTCCGGCAACGATTTGTTGGATAAAATACTTATCAGCATCCGTCTTGGGTTCGGCAAATCTCAAACTATCCATACTGGCAATCGGACGGGCCCCCATTGAAAAGATGTCCCGTAAGATACCACCGACACCCGTTGTTGCGCCTTGAAACGGTTCAACAGCTGAGGGGTGATTATGACTTTCTGCTTTAAAAACAACGCCCTGGTTATCACCAATATCAATAATGCCGGCACCTTCGCCAGGGCCTTTAACGACATGTTTGCCCTTGGTAAAGAATTTTTTGAGAACTGGCTTGGAGTTTTTGTACGAGCAATGTTCACTCCACATCCCTGAGAACAAACCGACTTCTGTGTAGTTTGGTAAACGGTGTAAAACGTCATCCTTGATTAATCCGTACTCATGGTCAGTTAGACCCATTGATTGATATAACTTTTGATCACGAATTTGTTCCGGCGTCGCTTCGGTTGTTTGGTCCATTACACTATTCATAGATTACCCCTCGACTCTTAATGTGATTGACGATTGACTGGAAGACACCCTTGCCGTCATCGGAGCCAAGAATGGCTTCCACGGCGCGTTCAGGATGGGGCATCATTCCAAGGACATTTCCACGTTTGTTAATAATGCCGGCGATGTTATTAACACTGCCATTGGGATTGGTTGCATACTTGAAAACGATTTGATCATTGGCAACCAGGTCTCGTAAAGTCTCTTGGTCACAGTAATAATTCCCGTCACCATGAGCAATTGGCAGGCTAATCAATTGACCCGCCTTGTATTCCGAACTAAACATTGATTGGTCGTTATTAACAACAAGCGGTTCAGTCTTACAAATAAACTTTGCAGAAACATTTTTCTGAAGGCTTCCGGGTAACAACCCGGCTTCAGTGAGAATCTGAAATCCGTTGCAAATTCCAAGAACTGGTTTGCCACTGTTGGCGAATTCCTGAAGTGCAGGAATAATTGGTGAGAAACGGGCAATTGCCCCACTTCTCAAGTAGTCGCCATAAGAGAAACCACCGGGAATAAGTACGGCGTCAAAACCATCGAGTGACTCGTTTTTATATGAGACCAGTTCGACATCTTCTTTAATGATGTCTTTAATTGCGTTATAGAGATCCATTTCGCAATTCGATCCTGGAAATGCAAGGACGGCAAATTTCATTGGGCAGCCTCCGTTTCAACAATTTCATAGTGATAATTTTCCATATTGTAATTGGCCAACAGTTTGTCGCAAATTTCGTTGATTTCATGATCCAACTCATCTTTGGACTTTCCATCAGCAACGGTTAATTCGAAATACTTACCGAGCTTAACATCATCAATATTGTCGTAACCTAAACGTTTCAAAGCTTTATGAACAGCTTCTGCTTCAGGATTCAAAATGGATTTTTTATAGTTTACGTACACTTTTACGAGAGCCATTATTTAACATCCTCCACTTTTTCCAAACGTCCAAGAATTTCTTTATATACAGGAACCAATGCCCCAAGACCTTTTCTGAAGACATCTTTATCAAGTGACTTCTTCGTCTCGCGGTCGATCAAGCGGCAGCTGTCAGGTGAAATTTCGTCGGCCAAGATCAGCTGGTTATCTGAGTCAATCCCAAATTCAACTTTGAAGTCGACCAGATCAATATTCATTTCTGAGAAGATTTCTTTTAAGCGGTCGTTCACTTTAAGGGCAATGGCACGCATTTGTTTCATTTGGTCTTCGGTTGCAACGCCCAAGGCTTCAGCTTGAAAATCATTAATGAATGGGTCATCCAGTTCGTCACTCTTGTAGAAAAATTCTTGAACCGGCTTATCGAACTTCATCAAATGTTTGGCAGCAAATTTCTTTTCGAAACTACCGGACGCAAAGTTTCGGACAACTGTTTCCAAAGGAATGATTTGAACCCGTTTAACGAGTTGGTTATTTGAGTCAATCTGCTTGATAAAATGGTTCTTAATGCCGTGCTTGGCAAGGTCTTGGAAAATCAAGGCCGAAATTTCACAGTTGGTTTGGCCCTTGCCTTCCATTTGAACTTTTTTCTTGCCGTTAAAAGCGGTCACTTGGTCCATGTAATGAACCCACATGGTGTTCGGTTCGTTGGTGGTGTACATTTCTTTAGCTTTACCTTTATACAACAAGTCTTTTTTAACAATTTCAGTCATTTTAATTTTCTCCCTTTAGCATGTCTGTTGATTTCAGTAACTGGTCAATGTCGTCACCAACAACGGTAACGTGGCCCATTTTGCGTTGTGGTCGAATTTCAGCCTTTCCATAATCATGAAAATGCCACTCAGGATGTTCTTTGAGTAAATTTCTGGCAAGGGTTAAGTCGGTTCCCAATAGGTTTCGCATCACTGCGGGCTTCTCTTGAATAATTTCAGGAATCGGCAAGCCGCAAATACTTCTGATGTGGGCTTCAAATTGAGAAATGTTGCAGGCTTCGATCGTGTAGTGACCGGAGTTATGTGGGCGAGGCGCCAATTCGTTAACCATGACATCTTGGTCATTAATCACGAATAGTTCAATTCCAAGAACGCCATATAAGTCGAGACGGTTGGCAATGATTTCAGCATATTGCTTGGCTTTGGCATGAACGGTCTTGGAAAACCTCCCCGGTGCAATCGTCGTATGAAGGATATGATTCTTATGCCGATTTTCGACAAGCGGAAATGTAATCACTTTTCCGTTGAGGTCCCGAGTGACCATCACCGATGCTTCAGCAATGAAATCTTGGCGGGCTTCTAAAATGCAGGTCGCTTTTGAGTAAAGCTCAGAGGCATTGGCAACGTCGGCTGCGGAATTGATATCCATTTGACCATGCCCATCGTAACCACCGGAAACGGTCTTTAAAATCGCAGGATAGCCAACTTCTTCAACTGCCCGTTTGAGTGATGCTTCATCAGAAACCGCCGCAAACTTGGTAACGGGGATGCCACAATCTTTAAGAAAGTTCTTCTCATTCAGGCGTTGGCCGGTGATGTGAAGTAAATCGACACCTTGCGGGAGCTCAGCGACTTTGTTAGCTTTCAGTAATGAATCCTCGTCGACATTTTCAAATTCGTAAGTCAACACGTCACTTTTTTCTGCTAATTTCATTAATGAATCAACATCGTCGTATTCCGCAACAATTTGAAAGTCGGCAACCTGCCCTGCAGGTGCTTCAGGCGTTGGATCCAGAATTCCAACGTGATACCCCATCGATTTGGCAATTAACGCCATCATCTGGCCGAGTTGTCCGCCACCAACGATTCCAATGGTTGCGGGCGGCAAAATTGTTTTAATCGAACTGTTGCTCACTGTTTTTGGCCTCCACTCTCTGCTTTTCTTTTAGATCAGCAAGCCTTTGTTCAACCTGCGGATCAGTTGTTGCCAAGACCTGAGCTGCCAGCAATGCGGCATTCTTTGCACCAGCTTCACCAATGCTGACGGTCGCCACTGGCGCACCAAACGGCATTTGGACGATTGAGAGCAATGAGTCAACTCCGTTTAATGTTCGTGTTTTCATTGGCACCCCAATTACGGGGAGTGTCGTGTTGGCGGCAATCATTCCTGGCAGGTGAGCAGCCCCACCGGCACCAGCAATGATAACTTTCAATCCTTTGTCCCGTGCTGTTTTGCCAAATTCTTGAAGCTCATCGGGCATTCTATGTGCCGAGATAATGTGCTTCTCATAGGGGATTTGAAGACTTTCCAGTTGCTCACAAGCCAGCTTCATCGTTGGCCAGTCAGATATCGAGCCCATTGCTACGCCGACAACGTTTGCCATTTAAACCACTCACCTTTTCAAATTTATTTAGTGTCTAAAGGATACTTGACATGATGTTGTAAGTCAACCTAATCGTTCGTGTTTAAAACGATATATGGCCCTTTTACCCTAAATTTATCCGCTAATTTACGGATTTTGTTTGCTGATTCGACTGAGAACAGTTGTCGATTGTTTTATCCAAACTACTTTTGCGTTAACATGGAAAACATAACTTAATGACAATACATAGGGGGAATTGATATGTTTGGCTTCTTTAAGGATCGATATCGAGAACCATCGTTTAGTATTACCAGCTTGTTTGTTTTTACGTCATTTATCTTTCTAGTGTCCTGGGGCGAGATCAACCCATTCTTACCACTTTTCATCAAAGAAACGCTCCATACAGGGACCGCGGCAACCAGTTGGTTCACCAGCCTGTGTATTGCTGCGCCCTATCTGGTTGGCATGTTGATTGCACCGGTTTGGAACCGACTTGCGATTAAATATGGCGCCAAGCCCTGGCTGCTTCGTGCTGGTTTTGGCTCGGCTATTATTCTGCTGTTAATGAGTATGGTTCAAAATCCACTCCAGTTGGTCATTTTAAAAATCATTCAAGGCCTGTTCGTTGGCTTTATTTCGATTGCCAGCAGTATTCTCATCAGTCTAGTTCCGGCTGCCAAAGTGGGCCAGACGCTTGGCAAGTTAGGCGTTGCCACCAGTTTGGCCACCGTCTTAGCGCCAGTCATCGGAGGAATCTTAATTCCACTGCTGTCGTTTCGGCTCACCTTAATCATTAGTGGCGGACTTCTATTGTTGTGTTGCGGATTCTTACAGTTCAAGTTGCCAAATACGCGTGTTACGCCACGAAGCCATCAAAAAATGCCGCGTCATTTTACCGCGCGGCTGGTTCTGGTGTTGTTGGGGATCCTTTTAATTCAAATCACCAATAATTCGATCACGCCCTACTTGGCTTTGATTGTTCGTCAAATCAACGGTCATGCCGGTCTGCTTTTGATCGGTGTCACCATCGCAATTACTGGCGTCTTTTCATTTGCAATTTCTCATTCAGTTGATTTCTTCATTAATCGTTGGTCGTCTATTGGATTATTGGCTTTTGCGTTACTGCTGGGTGCCATGAGCTATGTCGTCGCCGCCCTTTCCATAACCGTTTTGGCTTTGATACTGAGTCGCAGTCTGCTTGGACTATCTGATGCCGGTCATAATCCAACGATCGAAATCGAAGTGTCCAAAACGATTCCTCACAGCCAATTAGGCTCAGCGTTTGCGCTCCTACAATTCGTCCAGTCATTTGGCGTTGTGATCGGGGCTTTTGCCGGCGCCTTTCTCAATAATTCAGGCGGTTACCGGACCATGTTCACCTGGGCAGCAATTGGTTATTTTGTTTCCCTTGTGGTGGTCTTAACCAGTCATTTATTTCCCGCAAACTTAGCTTCTGAAAATGGTAAAATTAACTCATAACAAGATTTACATGGAGGCTATATGATGAAATTTAGAACCTTAGGTAAAACCGGATACAAAATTAGTGAAGTTTCACTGGGCACTTGGCAGCTTGGTGGCAAGTGGGGCACCCCGTTTGACTCCAAAGATGCCCGAGACACTCTGGAAGAAGCATACAATCACGGCGTTAATTTCTTTGACACCGCTGATGGTTACCAAGACGGTAAAAGTGAGCAAGCGGTTGGCGAGTTTGTTCGGTCTCATCCCGACGTTCACTTTACAACCAAGATTGGCCGTAAGGAATCCCCGCTATCCCTTGAGCACTTCAACCCTGAGCATCTTGTCCGTTACGTAGATGAATCCTTGAAAAACATGGGTGTCGACTCCTTGGACATGGTCCTTTTGCACTGTCCACCAATGATGAATTACTATATGCCGGAAACCTTCTTTGAAATGGATAAGCTTAAAAAGCAGGGCAAAATTCAAAACTACGGTGTCAGCGTTGAACGGGTCGAAGAAGGAATCAAGGCCTTGAGCTACGATATTTCTGCCGTTGAAATTATTTTTAATATGTTCCGGTTGCGGCCGGCAGATTTGTTCTTTGATTTGGCCAAGAAAAATAACGTCGGCATCTTAGCCCGAGTCCCGTTGGCAAGTGGCTTGTTAACGGGTAAATATACGGCTGATACCAAATTTGCGCCAGAGGATCACCGGACCACCAACCGCCATGGCGAACAATTTGACAAAGGCGAAACATTCTCCGGCGTTGATTATCTGACTGGAGTCAAAGCTACAAACGAGTTGAAAGACCGGTTGGGAACGGACAACCTCGCCGCTATGGCGCTGCGCTTTATTTTGATGTTTGACGCCGTTTCTGCTGTCATTCCCGGGGCAAGTAACCCTAACCAAATTGACCGCAATACAACTGCTGCTGAACTGCCGGCGTTTACGGATGCCCAGATGCAGATTGTCCGTGACGTTTACGATCAATACATTAAAAATCCAGTTGAATATCTTTGGTAGTTTATTCAACACAAAAAGCTGAGGTGCGTTAGGCATCTCAGCTTTTTGCGTTGAACGGCAGTCGAGTAATACAGCCGACACTATTTTTGATTCTAAAAAAGGTTGATGTTACAATAACACAAACGTTTGCTTACACGAAAGGATGATTGATTAATACTGTTATGGATAAAAACACGCAATCAGAGGCTGAGATAGAGCCGCAGCAGCCGTCCGTTAATCGCGGTGCCGCAATCAGTCTAAAAACGCTCATGGCATTTGTTGGAATCGCACTTTTGTCGCTTGGAACCACCTTTCTTCGCGAAGGTCGTGTCGGCCTGGATCCGTTTACGGCGATGAACACTGGGATTGCTGCCAAGATTGGCCTTGGTCTGGGAAATACCCAGCTTATTTCCAACTTGGTTATCTTTATGATTGTCCTCTTACTGGATCGGAAGAAGATTGGTATCGGCACCATCATGAACATGATTTTGGTGGGTTATGAAATTCAATGGTTTACAACTTTGTATAATCAAATCCTGCCAAATTCGCTTAACTTTTTGACGATTTCGGCGGACTTGATTATCGGCTTACTGTTGTTCACGTTGGGCTCTTCCATGTATATGGGTGCCAGTCTGGGGGGCGCCCCCTACGATGCAATTGCGCCAATTCTTTCAACTCGAGTTCACTTAAAGTACCGGGTAGCCAGAATTGGCCAAGACATTTTGTTCATGATCGCCGGTTTTTTTATCGGCGGTCCAGTTGGAATTGCTACCATTATCGTCGCCTTCTTCACGGGTCCGTTAATCACTTACTGGAATAGTCACGTCAGCGAAAAGCTCCTGCTTCGGATTAATAATTTCAGTGCCCAACCATCTTTGAAAAATGCCGGCACACAAATTGCCAGCTTTGGCCGCGGAGGGTATCGAACAGTCGTTAAAGCTTACCAGATGACCGAACAGATTCAACGCCATAAGTCAGCCTACACAGACTCACAACTCGTTGAACAATTAAACGAATCACAGCAGCAATTAAAAGAAGCCGGTCAAATCTACGAAAACGCCCAGCGCCAATATAAAATTCTGGTCCAAGAGGCCAAGAAACGTGGCAAGGTCGTTAAGGGAAATTTGCCGGGTAATCGAGCAGAATAAATGGGAGTGTGCCAAAAGGCGGGTTTGCTTCCGTAGCATAACCTAGAATGACTTTTTGAGCTGAAAGCTCGGAAAGTTATTCGTAGTTATGCCTAGGAAGCGGCCTTTTGGCACACGTTCTGGCTATATAAAATTGAAAAAGCAAGGGGCTGTTGGCAAAACGTTAGTTTTGTCACAGCCCCTTCTTGCGTACAAAAAAGTTCCGGGGCTCTCCCCGGAACTTTTTTAGTGGTTTAAATTACGTGACCCTCAAGCTTAAATCCTAGTCCTCATCATCCTCGTCTTCATCCAAGCCTTCTCTTGGTGACTTTCCAAGTAGTGCTTGCAACTTGGCAACGTTGTGGTTGTTGTCTCCAAGCAAGTTGACCAGATAGTCGGCTAAAACCGGGCGATCCTCTTTTTGTGCCAATTTGATTGCGCGAGTTACAAACATGTTTTCCGTATCGTAATCGTGAACCAGATCATCGACAAGCCATTCAGCTGTTTCATATTTATTTTGGCCGTTTTCCTCAAGCATGGCGTACTCAGTGAATTCTTTTTGGGTACTTGGGGTAATGAGGCCTTCATCGATCAGAACTGTCCCTAAGGCATCTTTTTGGCTGTATGCTTGGTCAAGCAAGTCGCCAAACACATTCTTCAACGTTTCAGCGGACATCCCTTTGACATACCACTTTGCCATTTGAAGCTTATTGGCTAAAACTTCCAAGTTGGAAACGATATGTCCGGTCATTGCGCCGGCAGTTGGTGTGTGATGATCAATATCTGCTTGCTTTACTTCTGCTTCGAATAATTTTTCTGGAGTTGCTGTTGTCATATCTTTCACCTCGTTATTTGACTTTCATTGACTGAACTTCGTAGCCTAAATTGGAAACGGTGTCTGATAATTTGTCAGTGGAAATCTTATCACCGTCAAATTCGGTTTTGACTTTAGCGGCATTAAACATCACTTTGACGTTTTCCACCCCATCTTGCTTCTCAAGGGCACCCTTGATTTTTTGCATGCATGACGGGCATGACAGTGCGTCGAGCTGTAAAATTGCTTTACTCATATTAATGACCTCCATCTTCTTTACTGTTTTAATGATAAATCATATTCGCGAACGGATAATTGATCTGGATCAAGTTTTGCAACTTTCGGTCGATAATTAATTAATCTCATTGCGTTAAAGATGACAACCAGGATACTTGCTTCATGGACGAACATCCCACTGGCCATGTATATGAAGCCAAGAATCAGGCCAATTAGCAGTGCGGCCACCGTGGCAATCGCGATGAAAATGTTCTCTTTGGTATTCATCACGGT
>NZ_JAXGWW010000002.1:0-29573 GCF_040773105.1 Lentilactobacillus sp. | reverse complement strand
GCCAAACACCTTACCCACTTCTTCAAGGGTGCGGGTTCTCCCGTCATCCAATCCGAAACGCAAACGAAGAACGTTTTCTTCACGATCAGTCAACGTATCCAAGACACTTTCGAGTTGCTCTTTGAGCAGTTCGTAAGCGGCGTGGTCAGCTGGTGAAGTGGCGTCTTGATCTTCAATGAAATCACCGAGGTGTGAATCGTCCTCTTCACCGATTGGTGTTTCAAGTGAAACGGGTTCTTGCGCAATCTTCAAGATTTCTCGAACCTTTTCAGTCGGCATATCCATTTCGGCACCAATTTCTTCAGGCAATGGCTCACGGCCAAGGTCTTGAAGTAATTGACGTTGAATTCGGATTAACTTGTTGATCGTTTCAACCATGTGGACAGGGATTCGGATTGTTCGTGCCTGATCGGCAATCGCACGGGTAATCGCCTGACGAATCCACCAGGTTGCGTAAGTTGAAAACTTGAACCCTTTTCGGTAGTCAAACTTCTCAACGGCTTTCATCAAGCCCATATTTCCTTCTTGAATCAGGTCCAAGAACTGCATCCCTCGACCAACATAACGCTTGGCAATCGAAACAACCAATCGCAAGTTGGCTTCAGCCAGTTCCTGTTTGGCTTCTTCATCGCCAGATTCAATTCGTTTGGCAAGTGAAATTTCCTGATCGGCACTCAGCAGTGAAACCCGACCAATTTCCTTTAGATACATTCTAACAGGATCATTGATCTTCACACCGGTTGGTGCTGACACGTCTGAAAGTTCCTTCTTGGTAACCTTCTTAGCCGCATCAATGGCACGGGGATCCGGATCACCATTCTCGTCAACGACACTAATTCCGGAGTCTTCAATGTTCTCCAAAAGACCTTCCATATCCTTTTCATTTAAGGAATAGGGTGTTTGGATTTTCTTTTCAAGTTCATCATAGGTAATATGACCGATCGGTTTGCTTTCCTTAACAATTGCGTCAAACTCTTTTTTGTAAGGCTTGTCAGCTTTCTTAGCGGGCTTGGTTGCTTTAACAGCCGTCGTCTTCTTGGCCTTAGTTGACTTGGCTTTGGCGGCCGTTGTCTTCTTGACCGTGGTTTTCTTTTCGGCTGCCGTCTTTGTTACCTTTACTTGTTCATCTGATTTTTTGTTAGCCATCAAAACGCCTCCTGAAGTTATACTTGTTGCTTCATTCTCTTCTGTTGTTCAAGCTTGACAATCTCAATTGTAAGTTCTTTTTGTTTGTCAATATCACCAATCTTAGTTGCCTGCCGGAGTTCGGCACGCTTCTTTTTTAATTTTTCTTCAACGGGGGCTCGATTCATCAAAATATTTAAATAATTGTCAATTTCAGCGTTGGTTGGATTATCCGGCAGCTCAAGCATGTCAATCTCAACGAGTAGGCTCTGCAATGACGCTTCGGAAATCAAATTACTGAATGTGGCAACGTTATAAGTGTCAAATTTTGTGAAATAACCCTCAGCTAAAAGGTACAACATTTGGTACGGTTCATCAACAAATGCGAATCCAGACACGTTGCTGACCTTGAGCCAAATATCGTGGTAATGAAGCATTCGACTCATCAGTTGCATCTCAGCTTTCTCAACCAGCGAATAATGCTTCGTCTGGTTGAGTTGAACCGGCTGCTGATACGTCCGTGGCGTCTGGACCGGTGCAGTTGGTTTTCGAGTCAACGGCGCCAGTTGCTGAGAAAGCAGCTTCTTGTCCACTGAAAACTCATCGGCTAACCGGTTCAAGTAGAGATCCCGGGAAATTCCGGAGTCCACTTGGCTGATTAATTTTAAGGCTTCAGCAATATAGTGACTTTGATCAACTTCCGAATCCAAATTAAACTGCTTTTTCAAGTAACTCAGTTCAAATTCAATCGGAGCTTGAGCGTGAGTAATCAGTTGTTTAAACGCATCGGCGCCCTTTTTGCGAATGAATTCATCAGGGTCCATGCCATCAGGCACAGAAATAATCTTCATCTCAACATGGCTTTGTTGCTGGTTAAACGCATCGATTGCCCGCTTAATCGCCTTTTGTCCGGGCGTATCGCCATCGTAGGAAATGACGACCTCGTGCGTAATCCGCTTAATGTCGTAAATCTGCTGTTCGGTTAAGCTGGTTCCCATGGAGGCAATACCTGACTTAATTCCAGCCTGATAGGCAGTAATGACATCCATAAACCCTTCAAACAGAATTGCTGGATCTTTACCACGGATATTTGGCCGAGCTAAGTCTAGATTAAACAATACTTTTCGCTTGTTAAAGATTTCGGTCTCCGGACTGTTCAAATATTTAGGCATATCCGAGTTGGCTGTCAGCAGCCGCCCGGAAAAAGCAATTGTTTGTCCACCGCCGTTTCGAATCGGATACATCACCCGATCGACAAAGCGATCCCGCAAATTGCCGTCCTGGTCCTCAGAAAAAAGGCCTGATTTGCGAAGCAACTGAAAATCAGTCTTCCGTTCATCAAAAAATGGTTTTAACAACCGTTGACCCGGGGCATACCCGAGCTGATAAATCGCAATGGTATCATCCGAGACCCCGCGCTGATGTAAGTAGTCAAGTGCAGGTTGCCCCATCTTGGTATTCGTCAGGATGTGGTGGTACAACTTAACCGTTTGTTCGTGGAGGTCGATCAGCTGCTTTTGTCGCGTATTTTCTGCAGAGGCTTGAGCGTTGCCGGCGTCACTAAAGTATTTGTCATCAACGGAAAGGTGTTCCATTTCAGCGACTTTTTTAACGGCCTCAGGAAATGAAATGTTTTGAAGCTCCATCAAAAACTTAAACACATTCCCACCACGACCACAGCTGAAACAGTGAAAAATTTGTTTATCTTCTGCTACTGAAAAAGACGGGGTCCGCTCTTCGTGAAACGGACAAAGGCCAAATAAATTCTTTCCGGACTGTTTCAATTGAACAAACTGGGAGACAACGTCAACGATGTTAACCTGTGACCTAATTTCTTCAATCACATCTTCTGGGATCTTTGCCATTACTTCGCCTCCCATCTTTTAAAACTGAGTCAATGCCTGTAAAAAGCCGCACAATAAGTGCGACTTGTTTTACTAGCGATACGTATTTAGATAATATCACAAATCAATATTTTGTACAAACGATGACACTTCGGAATTAACCCTTCACAACCAGCTTATCAAGGTCACCGATAAATAGGATCATCTTCGAAATGACCGTCAACTGACGAAGATGGTTATCTTTAAGCTGTGGGTCTTTTGCCATCACCATAGTTGCGTCAAAGTAATCGTTAATCTTGTCTTTAAGTGATGACAACCGACGGAAGTCTTCTTCAGCAGTTTGGTTCTTATAACCGTCGACCGCTGAACTAACAGCATCATGTAACGCCTTTTCAGAATCATTTTCAAACAAAGTTGGGTCAACCGACAAGTCATCAGATTTGAATGAGCCCTTCTTCGAAATCCGTTGCACTCGGGTCAATGATTCGATGATGTCCTTGAAATCAGCGTCGTCTTTGTGGTCCTGAAGCGTCTTGGCACTGACAATATTGAATAAAATGTTCGTGTGTGCACCTGATGTAACCGCATCGGCAATATCATAACGAACGCCCAGATCATCCAAATATTGCTTAATCCGGTCCTTGACAAAGGCGCTGACCGCTTGAACCTGAGCTTTCATATCCAATTTAGGCGCAACTTGTGCCTGGTCTTCCAAATCAATCAGCTGATCCAGCGTTTGATCCAAGTCAAAGTTCAGCTGTTTGTCTGCAACGATGCGAACGATTCCGGTTGCCTGACGACGCAAGGCATAAGGGTCATTTGATCCACTTGGAATCATCCCGGCTGCGAAGAATGTCAAAATGCTGTCCAATTTGTCGGCAATGGCTAAAATGGCGCCAACGTTAGTCTTCGGGAGCTGACCATTGGCAGAAATCGGCATGTAGTGCTCGGAAATTGCAGTGGCAACTGCTGGCGTCTCACCCATGAGCAAAGCGTACTTATCGCCCATCACCCCTTGCAATTCCGCAAACTCACCGACCATTCCGGTGACCAAATCAAACTTGTAAATTTCAGCAGCCCGCTTTAAATCTTTCAATTCTTGATCAGACAAACCGGCAAGTTGACCCAGGTATTGGGAAATGACTTGAACTCGCTGCATCTTTTCGTACATCGTTGAAATTTTGTCGTGGAAGCTAACCTTTTTGAGACGCTCAACGTAATCGGCAATTGATTTCTTTTGATCTTCTTGATAGAAGAACATTGCGTCATCCAACCGAGCGGTTAGCACTTTCTGGTTTCCGGCAACCACATTTTGGATATCGTAATCATTTCCGTTTCGAACTGAAACAAAGTGCGGTAATAACTGTCCGCTTTGATCGGTTACGTAGAAGAACCGTTGATGATCCTTCATCGACGTGATCAGGACTTCGTCTGGAATTGCCAAATATTTGTCTTCGAAATTACCATAAAACGCAGTTGGCCATTCAACCAGATTGTTAACTTCTTCCAAAAGATCGGGATCCAAGTTAATTTGCCAGTTGTTATCCTCGGCAATCTTTTTAATTTGCTTGGTGATCAGTTCTTTTCGCTTAGCGGCATCCGCAATCACAAATTGTTCGGTCAGCTTTTCCTCGTATTCGTCCGCGTTTGCCAACGAAACGTCCTTTCCAAGGAAACGGTGGCCGGACGTGATCCGGTCAGTATCGACGTCTAGAATGCTGAAGGGAATCACTTCATCGTCAAGTAATGCAACCAACCACTTAATTGGCCGAACGTACTCAAATGAGTAACTCCCCCACTTCATCATAGTTGGGAAGTTCATGGCGACCACAACGTCCTTCATCCCAGGTAATATTTCCTTGGCGGATTTTCCGGCAATATGTTTTTCAACAAAAACATACTCAGTTCCTTTGACGTCTTTGAAGGTAATATCGTCGGGAGTCGCACCTTGACCACGAGAAAATCCAATGGCGGCTTTAGTCCAGTTGCCATCTTTATCTTGAGCGATCTTTTTGGCAGGCCCCTTAACTGACTCATCGATGTCAGGTTGCTTATCGGCTAGGCCGGTAATATACAAAGCTAAGCGACGAGGAGTGCTAAACGTTTTAATTTGATCAAATGAAATCCGGTGCTCTTTCAAAAAATCAGCAGCCCGCTTCTTTAATTGGATGATACTTGGTGTTACCACGTGAGCCGGGATTTCTTCCAAGCCGATTTCTAATAAGAAATTATTAGCCATTACTTCTCCTCCTTATCGTCTTTAAGTAGTTCCTGACGCTTCTTTTCATCCTTGATCAACGGGAAGCCCAGGCGTTTTCGTGCTTCAACAAATTCTTTGGCAACCGAACGCGCCAAATTTCGAATTCTTGATAGATACCCAGCTCGTTCAGTCACGGAAACAGCCCCTCTTGCATCTAACAAGTTAAAGGTATGACTGCACTTTAAGATGTAATCATAAGCTGGATGGACCAAATCAAGCTTTAATAACCGCTTTGCTTCTCGTTCGTAGTCGTTAAACAGCGTTAAAAGCATCTCTTGATCACTAATTTCAAAGCTGTACTTTGAATGTTCATATTCAGGCTCTTTGAAAATATCCCCGTACTTAACGCCATCTGCCCAGTTCAGGTCAAAGACAGAGTTGACATCTTGAACGTAGGAGGAAAGTCGTTCCAAACCATAAGTTATTTCGGAAGCGACTGGATCCATTTCCAAGCCACCGACAATTTGGAAGTAGGTGAATTGGGTAATTTCCATTCCGTCCAACCAAACTTCCCAACCAACACCGGCACAGCCCATTGACGGGTTCTCCCAGTTATCTTCAACGAAACGAATATCATGTTCCAAGGGGTTGATGCCCAATTCCTTGAGGCTGTTGAGGTAAAGCTCTTGAATGTTTTCAGGAGAAGGCTTCATGATGACCTGGAACTGATGATGTTGGTACAAACGGTTGGGGTTTTCACCATAGCGGCCGTCAGCCGGTCGTCTGGAAGGTTCAACGTAAGCTGCGTTCCATGGCTCCGGTCCGATTGCACGTAAAAAGGTGTAAGGGCTCATGGTTCCGGCCCCTTTTTCGGTATCGTACGCCTGCATCAGCATGCATCCCTGTGCTGACCAGTATTGCTGCAGCCGCAAGATAATCTCTTGAACTGATAATTTTTCAGTCATAAATTTTCCTCCTAATTTTAAAAAGCATGAAAAAATCCCTATGTTCAACGACTTAATTAGACTAAGCCACTCAACATAGGGACGATGAAATCGCGGTTCCACCCTACTTCTGGTATTGCTACCAGCACTTAATTGTTCAACTCGAAAAGCGCCATTTAAATAATCAATTTTAATCAGCTCACACTGTCCTGATCTCGTTTAAAAAATTGCTTATTCAATTTCTTTTGTCATCGTTGAATTATTTATTTCAAAAATAATCATAGTTGACATTAAAATAATTGTCAACGTCTTAAAAATCAAAGTTTGAATTTTCCCAATTGGTCAATAAAATGCTTGCTTTTCGGTACCACACCCACGCTTCGGGAATAAATTTGATCCAACACTTCTCGCAACGCCTTCTTGGTTTGGTCACTAACTTTAACGTGTTTGAGCTTGGTCAGATCGACCACCGAAAATAAACGCAGATAATAAATTGTTCGAGCATCCAAATGCATCCGGTACGGATCTTGGCTCCAGTGATTCGAACACAAAAGGCCGCCGTATGCTTCCGAATAGTCGAACGGCAAATCGGTTCGGTGGCAAATGACACAATCCACCCAATCCGGTGCGACACCATAGGCGTTCAGCAGCTGCACCTCAAAAATATTGGTGATGATTTGTTCATCAAATCCCTCGTTAATGAGGTTTAAGCCGGTTAACAGCTTATCGTACCATTCGGGGATCGGCTCGCCATCCGGAAACGCCAGGTCAATCAGGGACATAATGTAAGTGGCGTATGCGTTTTTGGTAATATCTTCGCTGATCGCTTGAAAGTGTGCCAGTTGCTTATCAGTTGAAATATACGACAAACCGGACTCTTTAATGTCGCCATTATAAAGCCCGTAGGTAAACGGTAAAATAGCGGCTCGCATCTTGAACTTGGGCCGTTTGGCACCGTGGACAAGAAACATCTTCTTGCCGTATTCCCTGGTCAGAAATTTTACCAACAAGTCTCTTTCCCGATAAGCTTTTGTATAAAGCAAAATCCCGTTAAAATCGGTTCGCAGACCCTTTGACAAAATCACTCACCTCTAATAATTATCCTTACGATAACCGTAGGAATTCAGCAAATTTGCTTTATCCCGCCAATGTGGAACAACCTTCACCCATAGCTCCAAGAAGACTTTGTTACCCATCATGTTTTCGATATCTTTTCGGGCCAAAGTGCCAATTTTTTTCAGCATTTCGCCGCCCTTACCGATAACGATTCCCTTTTGGCCATCACGTTCAACAATAATAGTTGCCCGAATCCGTAACAAGCTCTGCTCATCCTTGATACTTTCAACCACCACGGCCGTTGAATGGGGAATCTCTTGGCGAGTCAGTTCCAAAACTTTTTCTCTGATCAGTTCTGAAATGACAAATCGTTCAGGATGATCGGTCACCTCATCTGCAGGATAGTATTGAGGTCCATTGGGAAGGGTTTTAACCAACGTCTCAATGAGCTCAGGGACATTGTTGCCCTGGAGTGCAGAAATCGGATAGACGTCCTTAAACGGCAGCGCATTCTTATACTGCTCGATAATTGGCATGATGTCATCGGGAGATATCTCGTCAATTTTGTTAATCAGTAAATAAATTGGTTTCTCAACTGTTTTCAAGTGATCGATAATAAAATTATCGCCGGCACCACGATGCTCGGTAGCATTGACCATGAACAAAACCGCGTCGACTTCTTTTAGTGCAGACAGGGCCGATTCCATCATAAAATCGCCAAGCTTGTTTTGTGGCTTGTGGATCCCCGGCGTATCAATGAACACAATTTGGGCATCCTTGGTGGTGTAAACGCCTTGAATTTTATTTCGCGTGGTCTGCGGCTTATCGCTCATGATCGCAATTTTTTGGCCGATGACACGGTTCAAAAATGTTGATTTACCAACGTTTGGTCGACCGACAATGGCCACGAACCCTGAATGAAAATCTGGATTATCCATAACTTTACCCCTTTTATTTTAGTAACGCGAGAAATTTGGGAACAAAAATTAACATCCCTATAATCACGGCAAAGAGTGCCGACAACAGGACACCTCCGGCCGCAACATCCTTTGCCCGTTTGGCTAAGGCGTCAAAATGGTGGCCAACGATCAAATCAACCACGTTTTCAACGATGGTATTGAGCACTTCTGAACCAATCACCGAGAAAAAAGCTGCGAACAACCACAGCCATTCGTTGATATTGATCCGCATGATCACGGCCAGAGCCAAGACGAGAATCGCCATGATCAAGTCAAACCGAAAGTTGCGCTCCTCTAACAGTAGCCGCTTAATTCCGTCCAAGGCATGACCAAGCGATTGGATGAATGTTTTATTCTTATCCAGTTGTTGAGTTTGTTTATCTTTTGAGGCCATAGGCATTTAAAATCTCTTTTTGAAGCGGAAACATAACATCCGCATCAGCTTTCTTCATGTGATCGTAACCGTTAAGGTGCAAAAAGCCGTGAACGCAGAGAAATCCGAGTTCCCGTTCGAAAGAATGTCCCAGGTAGTCTGCTTGTTCAGCAACTTTATCGACGGACACAAAAATATCACCGATGTTTTCCGGGATCGATTCCTTAAGAGCCTCGTCCATGACAATCGGAAAGTCATCGTCGGCCTCGTCTTCAATCGCAAAGCTGATCACGTCAGTTGCCCGATCAACGCCACGGTATTGTTGATTAATTTTGTGAATCTCGTCGTTATTAACCAACGTTACTGACATCTCTGTGTTGTCTGCCAGGTGAATGAAAGACCCGGCGAAATTCAAAACGTCTCGAATCAGTTTTTGGTCTTTTTCCGAAACGCCTTTTTCAGTCTTATCGTATATTTCTAAATCCATTAATCTAAATCCTCGACTATTTTCTAAGAATTAATTGCCGCTTTTTTCGTAGGCGGTGATGATTTTGGCAACGACCGGGTGACGCACAACGTCCTTTGCTGTGAAGGTGACAAACTCGATTTGATCAATGTCCTTCAAAATCTTTTGTGCTGTGACCAAGCCGCTGGCTGAGTGCTTTGGCAAGTCGATTTGCGAAATGTCTCCGTTAACGATCATCTTGGAGCCAAATCCCAAACGGGTCAAAAACATCTTCATTTGCATATTGGTGGTGTTTTGGGCCTCGTCCAAAATGACAAAGGCGTTGTCCAACGTTCGCCCACGCATATAAGCCAATGGCGCAATCTCAATTACACCGCGATCCATCAGCCGCTCAGTATGTTCAGCACCCAGAATCGAATGCAAGGCATCATAGATTGGGCGCAGATAAGGGTCAACTTTATCCTTTAAGTCGCCGGGTAAAAAGCCAAGACTTTCCCCAGCTTCAACAGCAGGTCTGGTCAACACAATTTTATCAACCGTTCCCTTTTTGAGCGCAGCAATTGCCATCACAACGGCCAGGTAGGTTTTACCGGTCCCGGCTGGGCCAATTCCAAAAGCGACGTCATGGTGCTTAATCGCTTGAATATATTGGCGCTGACCAAACGTTTTTACACGGACTGCCTTGCCCTTTGCGTCTTTTATGAGGACTTCATTGTAAAGATCGGAAAAGTACTCCAACGTGCCGTTTTTTGCCATATTCATGGCACTGATGAAGTCACTGCTGTTGATATTAATTCCCTTTTGAATTAACGAGAGAATATTCTCCAAAATGTGCAGGCTTACGCTGACGGGTTCATCTTGACCGGTGACCCGAAGCGAATTGCCAAACACATTAATTGAAACATCCATTCCCTCTTCGATAATCGTGATGTACTCATCTTGAGTACCCACGATTTGTAATAACTCGTTAGGGTCGGATACAATAAACTCTCTTGTAACTTGTTGAGTATCAGCCAAGTACATGAGCTCCTTTTTTATTAGTTATCATTCTTCAGATACTATCACAAAACGATCAATTCCTAAAGTGTGACTAGCTTTGCAGCTGCTTTTTAACCATCTGATTGATGACGCTGCCGTCAGCTTGACCTTTGACTTTAGGCATAATCGCACCCATCACTTTTCCAAAGTCGGCCATGGATTCAGCGCCAACTTGAGAAATGGTTTCGTCAACGATTTTTTGAACTTCTTCGTTTGACATCTGTTTGGGTGCATATTCTTCTGCAATCTTTAATTTAGCTTCCTGATCAGCCACTAAATCTTGACGATCAGCCTTTTTAAATTCTTCAAGTGATTCTTTTTGCTGCTTGATTTCTTTCATGATGATGTCGGTAATCTGCTCTTCGGTCAAATCATGGTTCGAATCAGCAACCTTAGCGTTCATAATCTGGGACTTGATTCCACGGATAACGCCGAGGCGGACCTTATCTCTCGCCTTCATGGCATCCTTCATATCCGCAAGTAATTTATCATATACACTCATCAAAGTAACCCCTTTTCAATTAATACTTAAATTTTAACATTAAAAAAGATCAGAGACTAATAAACATTAGGCTCCGATCTTTTCAATCATCATTTTAAAAACGACGCTTCTTTTTGTTGTTGCGCTTACGTGCTGCTTCAGACTTTAATTTACGCTTAACACTTGGTTTTTCATAAAACTCTCGTTTACGATATTCCTGTAATGTACCGCTTTTAGAAACTGTACGTTTGAAGCGTCGAAGAGCATCATCAAGAGACTCGTTTTTACGAACGACTGTCTTTGCCATATGAAATTCCCTCCCTCCGAGCTTAAATGTAACTGTTTAATCCGCACATAAAAGTGCTTTCTAAAACGGTTCGAAGTAAATTATACATATTAATCGAGACATCGTCAATGATTTAGGTAAAAATTGATCCATCATGTTAATATTTAATTAGTAAATATAATTCTAGAGGTCAAATACTATGAAAACACAAAACATTTTTATTATTTCAGATTCCAGTGGCGCAACCGCTCAAACCATTGCCCAAACCGCCCTGTCACAATTTCCGGATGTCAAAGCTGAAATTCGTCGTTTCCCGTTTATCCAAACCGAATCAATTCTCAAGGGAATTCTTAAAATCGCCCTGGCCAACCACGCGATGATCTTTCACACCCTGGTCAGTATTGAACTCAGTAAGATGGTCCGCGATTTCTGCAAGGAAAACGGCATTTACGACTTTGACTGCGTTCAAACCCCAATGCGGATGCTGGCAGAAGTTACCGGCCAACAACCGGCTCACGTCCCTGGTCTGATTCATGATTTGAACCAAAATTATTTTGAACGGATCTCTGCAATTGAATTTGCGGTCGAAAACGACGACGGTAAGAATCCGAAGGGCCTTTTGGAAGCCGACATTGTGTTACTTGGTGTCTCTCGGACATCTAAGACCCCACTCTCACTTTACTTGGCAAATCAAAACCAACGTGTGGCCAATCTGCCAATCGGGCCTGACCTCCAGTTACCGGAAGAAGTTGACCAAATCGATAAAGATAAAATGTTTGGCCTCTTGAATACACCCGAAAAGCTCAGTAAGATTCGCAAGCAACGCATGATTTCATACGGACTGAACGCTGACACGCCATACTCCGATCCAAAACATATCAAGACTGAATTAGAGTATGCCAAAAAGTTGTATCGAAAGATCGGCTGTCTGACCATCAATGTCGCCAATAAATCCATCGAAGAAACGGCAACCATTATTTTGGAAAGTCTGAACTTGGATACAACGGAATTTGAAGATTAATCCCTAGAAGGGCTTACCAGCCTTCATATCTTCGACGATGTTGGGATTAAAAACTTGTCTTTTAAGCATTGCAACTTCATACCCATGGGGATTCCATTTCACTTTTTTGTCCTCAGGATCCTTTAAAATCGGCGTTTCCATAATCTTGGGAACGTCTTTTAATTGGTCATGGTGGGCAATGTAGTTCAGGGTATCAAAGCCAATCGTCCCAAGTCCAATCATCTCGTGTCGATCTTTATGACTGCCCTGTTCATTTTTCGAGTCGTTTAAATGAACCACCTTTAACCGGTCGATGCCAATCACGTGGTCAAATTCATTCAATACCCCATCAAAGTCGTCCTTAATGGCATAACCCGCATCACTGGTATGACAGGTATCGAAGGTGACGGATAACAGGTCATTATTTGTGACTTTATCAATAATTTCAGCCAGCTGTTCAAAACTGGTCCCCACTTCCGTCCCCTTGCCGGCCATTGTTTCAAGCGCAATCTGGACAGTTTGATCATCTGAAATCACTTCATTTAACCCCTTGGCAATCTGGTCAATCGCCTTTTGGGGTCCCGCACCAACATGTGCGCCGGGATGCAGCACAATCTCTTTGGCACCGATCGCTTCGGCTCGCTTAATTTCTTCACGCAAAAATTCGACACCAAAGGAAAAGTTTTGTGGTTTTAACGTGTTTCCTAAATTCACGATATAAGGCGCGTGGACAACCACTTCCTTAAGTCCGTGTTCTTGCATGTATTGCTTTCCGGAAGCCCCATTTAGCTTCTCAATCGGCTTTCTAACGGTATTTTGTGGCGCACCCGTATAAACCATGAAGACAGTTTCGCCAAACGATGCCGCTTCTTTGGCCGACCCTAAAAACATCTCTTTGCCATTCATGCTGACGTGGGATCCAATTAAAAACGGTTCACTACTCATCAATAGTTCCTCCTCTTAAAATCAACTGGCTGACTTTCTCGGCTGCCGTTCCGTCTTCCCAAGCACAGAATTTTTGGTTGAAACGGTCTAAATTTTCCTTGTATGATACAAATGACCCATTTTCCCGATATTCACTCAACAGCTTATAAAAATCAGGCTGATTAAGTGCCATTGGCCCAGGCAGATTTTGCTGGTCATATTGAAAGTAAAATCCACGTAATTGATCACGATAATGTTTTAGGTCATATGGATAAAACAGCATCGGCCGCTTTAAGTTGGCAAAATCAAACATAACTGATGAATAGTCCGTGATCAACAGATCCGTGATCAAATAAAGCTGATTGATATCTTCATCGGCAAGAATTTTGACCCGGTCCTCAAAGCCAGTGATGTCAATACTGTCTTTAACCAAATAATGAGGTCTAATGATCAAGATTGTTTGGGGATCAACGCTGTCAAAAAAGTCATCCAAATTAAACGGCAGTGTAAATTTATACTTTCCCTGCTCACTAAAATCATCGTCACGCCAAGTTGGCGCGTACATCATCACCTGGTTGGGAACAAAGCCAAACAGGCTTTTTTTAATCGCTGCTTTTGTTTCCGGAGTGTTCTGTTCATATAAAACATCGTTTCTTGGATACCCAATGTCTAAAAATCGGCCGTGATATCGAAACGCCGACTTGAAAATATCATGCGAATATTGATTCGGTGCAATGAGATAGTCCCATCTGGCCGCCTCATCGATAAATTCTTGGTGGTATTGGGCCGTCGTGCTCCCTGGAATCTCAACATTGGCAATATCGACACCTAATTTTTTCAAAGGGGTGCCATGCCAAGTCTGGATAAAGGTCGTCCCCTTATTTTTTCGCCACCATTTTGGCATCCGTGAATTCATTACCCAAAATTCAGCCCTGGCGATGTATTTGACCCAGCCGGGAGTGAAGCGTTTGACAAACTGGATGTTTGGATAGCGGGCACTCAACTTAGCGTACTCTGAAGGCTTCACACTAAAGTAACAGCGTTTAGCGGCAGTTGGATCGTCATGGACTAACTGCTTGTAAATCGCAAATGGATTATCACTGACATCCTTTCCATTAAAGCTTTCAAACAGGACGGTCCCTTGTTTGACCCGCATACAAATAAACCCATCGTTCATCACGATGAGTATATAGCGAGCTATGAGTTTGATAAAATTAATTAATTGATGTTTCAAAAACTCACCCTCAAAACTAAATTAAATCAACAAATCTTGAACGGAATTTGTAGTGCAGATGCGAACCGACAAGTAAGAAGAATAAAACCATTCCCCAAAAGACGATTGTCAACGTCGGCTTCTGCCAGAACCAGGCTGAACCAAGCATGCCGTCACGGAACCCGGAAACAATGTAGAAGAAGGGGTTCAACTGCAAAATGTGAACAAACACTGCTGGGAACGAATCTGTTTGGAAATTAAACAGCACACCGGACATGTAAAAAAGCATCCGCATCAAAGACTGTAACAAGATTCGGTAGTCTCGAACCAAAACTGAAATGGTGGAGTTGAAAATTCCAAAGGCAATTAACCATGCAATCATACAAATGAAGTAATAAATCCACTGAACCCAATAAATAGATGGGTAAACACCATACAAGAACCCAATGATGATTGAGAAAACCAGCATGGTCCAAAAAGCGCTTAAATTGCTGATAATTTTGATGGTTGGTAAAATACTGACCGGAAACTTCATTTTAGAAACCATTCCGACCCGTTGGTAAATGCTCTTTGAAGCATCCAAGCTGGCCCGGTTCATAAAGAACCATGGTGTAATTCCGATGACCATCCAAACCAGGTAGTCAACACCATGAGTTGAATTACCGTGCTTCAATCCGATACCAAATACCAACCAGTAAATACCGATTTGAATCAACGGATAAAGGTACTCCCAAATCAATCCTAAATAATGGCTTTGATACTCTGCTTTATCCTCATACTTTGAGATTCTAAAAATGATCCCAATATTTTGAAACTGCTCTTTAATTAACGTACTAACTTCTTTCAAATTCAGGCACTCCTTAATTAGATTCTAAGAATTTTAAGTAGCGATTGATAACGCGGCCAGTGGCTTTGCCATCGTTATAAGTATTCCAGTGTTCATTAAATTTAGTAAAGTCAATTGGCACTGGATTTACGATCTCTTGTTTGAGCTGATCGACTTTAGTCACTGGTTTTGACGGTAACCAGTCCAGAAAATCGTCTTGAATACCAGGGTCTTTTTGATAGTGATCCAAATCAAACATAAAGAAGATGATCGACCTGGCATTGGGCAACAGGCTGAAATCAAAGGCAACCGACGAATAATCGGTTACCAAAGTATCAGCGACTGCCAGAAGGTCACTGGTCTCCAGTTCGTGATAGAACTTAATTTTGGGATTGCCAATTTTTCGCATCGGAACTTCCTTGTCTCGTAGAACCGGATGTAATTTGACAACCACCAAAGCGTTTGGATCAGCTGCCAAAGCGTTTCCCAACCCTTTAGGAAGCTTAAAATCTTGATGTTCCCGATAAGTCGGTGCGTAAAGGATTACCCGATGCCCCTTTAATTCAGGAGCAGCCCGAAAAATCCGCTCGCGGGCATTTGTCTGCCACTCGGCACTCAGATATTGGTCGGACCGCGGATAGCCTAATAATTTGATCCGATCAAAATTCTCATGATAACTGTTGACAAACACATTTCCCATTGCCTTTGAACCGACGATGTATTCATCAAAATGGTCATAGACTTGTTGAAAACGCCGTTTGTCAGAGCGACTGCGACTTTCAGTCGTCGGGTCCTCCCAGCCAAACTTCTTAATTGCACCATCCGCATGCCAAATCTGGACGATCTTAGTCCGTTTTGATTGAACCAAGCCTCCCAGAAACGCGTAATAGTTGTCACAAATGATCAACTTGGCTGACATTAACAGCGAAACGTTATCAAAAACAAATTTGAGGCCATCGTGAAACGGCCGCACAGTAATCCCAAAAGCTGCCAAGTCCGTCGCTGCCGCCTCGGTATTTGGTCGATAAAGAACGGCTAACTGATACCGATGTGGTAATTGCTGTGCCAGCTGCTTAATAAAATGGACGTTGTCGTCAAAGCTCATCACGTAAATGACTTTATGCTTCGGTCGCCAAACATTGAAAATTGAAAAAAGCTTGATCAACCATAAATAAAGGACTTTCAAAATCTTCACCGTATTTCAGTTTATTGTAATCACACACTGAAATATTATAACATAAACCCGCATCAGAACTTATTTCTTAGGAAATCTTTAGAAATCTGCCTTAAGGCTTTGGTTCATAGAATCGGCCAAGGATTTTGACCGAATCAGAGATGCTCGCAAATGCATTCGGATCCGATTCCAGCAAGGCTTCCTCCAATTCACCCATTTCATATCGCGAAATGACGGTAAATAAAATCGTTTTGGCATCGTGGCGGTAAGCCCCTTCGGCGTTGTGAACAATCGTGATTCCACGACGAAGGTGATTTTGAACACTGTCAATCACCGTATTCGGACGGTTTGTAATGATCATCACCTGCATCTTTTGCTGACGGGTGTAGGTCATGTCCATAATCCTGGCGTTGACGATTAAACTCAAAACAGAATAAAAGGCGTATGGCCAGCCGTACATGATAGCGGCCGAAATAATAATCAAGGAATTAAAGGCAATGTTAATCGTTCCAATGGATTTACCGGTCCGCTGGCGGATCACGATCCCAAGAATATCAAGACCACCGGTGGAAATCCCGTTTCTAAGTGCCAAGCCGGTTCCAAACCCATTGACCGCCCCACCAAAAATGGCGCAGATAATGGGATCATGGGTCAACGGGATTGGCTTTAACAACTGAATCATAAAACTGGATAAGAAGACGGTGATGATGGTAAAAATCGTAAATTCATGACCAATTGCCCGCCATGACAGCAAAAACAACGGAATGTTCAGTAGAAACAAACCGAGTCCAGTGGAAATCGTAAACGGCATCAAGCGACTGCTTATCGTGGTCAGTAACTGGGCAAATCCGGTGATCCCGGACGAATAAATATGACCAGGGGTCCAGAAAAAGTTAACCGCAATCGAAACCAGAATTGCGTAAATAAACGAAGTTGAAATTTTCGTTACATAAGTGTGTCGTCGCATCAATTTAGAAACGTCATCCATAAATAAATCCCCTTCAAAACTTTTTGAACGTCTTGTTTAATCATAAACGTTAATTGAAAAAATGCCATTAAAAAATATGGTCGGCCCAAATCCGGTTAACTGCCAAAAATAAAAGAGAATGATCAAACTATCCTGACATGGATGTTTAAATCATTCTCTTATACGGCCCGAAGTTACTCAACAAATGAGATTGTCGGCGCTTTCTCCGGCCCTTCAGTAACCCCAAGCGATCAGCTTAACTGATTGATTGTTTCAAATCAGTTTTTCATAACTGATATGACTATTTTTTAGTATCGTCATCCGCATTGGCGACAAACAAGCCTAAATCTTGCAGCTGTTTGTCAGCAACGGGTTGTGGCGCACTGGTTAATGGTTCAACGGCCTTTGAATTCTTAGGAAAGGCAATCACGTCCCGAATGTTATCGCGGTCAGCAAGCAAGCGGACGAAACGATCCAGTCCAATTGCCAGACCACCATGAGGCGGAAAACCATAGTCCAGGGCATTTAGGAAGTAACCAAATTGTGCTTCGGCACTTTCCTTGGTAAATCCAAGGGCTTCAAACATCTTTTCTTGAAGTTCACGAGTGTGAATACGGATTGAACCGCCGCCTAATTCCAAACCGTTTAAGATAATGTCGTAACTTTGGGCGTAAGCCTTGTGAGGATCTTCGCCTTCGTTCATCAAATAATGCACGTCATTTTCGTTTGGCATCGTGAATGGATGGTGAGCAGCAACGTAACGCTTCAAGTCAACGTCCCAATCAAACAGTGGCCAGTTCACAATCCAAAGAAAGGCAAATTTTGATTCGTCAATCATATCTTGTTCTTTGGCGATTTCAACTCGGAGATAAGCCAAGGTGTTGGCAACGACCCGGCTGTTATCGGCAGCGAATAATAACAGGTCACCAGGCTTTGCTTCAGCCTTTTCCAAAATCTTTTGACGCAAATCTGCGTCTTTAAAGAATTTGGCAATTGGCCCATTAAAGCCGTCGTCAGTCACTTTCAACCAGGCAAGCCCTTTGGCGCCAAAGCGTTCCACGTATTCGGCAAACTTATCGAGATCCTTACGTGAATACTTCTCAGCACCACCAGGAACAGCGATTGCTTTGACTTGACCGCCATCTTTAACCGCACCGGAGAAGACCTTGAAATCAACGTCTTTCATGATGTCGGATAAGTCCTTTAATTCCATTCCAAACCGCACGTCGGGTTGATCGGTTCCGTAACGGGCCATTGACTCATCCCAATCCATTCGTTTGAATGGCAGTTCAACGTCAATTCCCATGGCATCTTTCATGACCTTGGCAATGAAACCTTCAGTGACGTCTTCAATTTCTTCCTGATCGGCAAACGACATTTCCATATCGATTTGAGTAAATTCAGGTTGCCGGTCGCCACGCAAATCCTCATCCCGATAACAACGGGCAATTTGGTAATACTTGTCAAAGCCGGCGCCCATTAACAACTGTTTAAATTGTTGAGGTGATTGTGGCAATGCGTAAAACGACCCTGGATAAACACGTGAAGGTACCAAATAATCACGTGCACCCTCAGGCGTTGATTTCGTTAACGTTGGGGTTTCAATATCAATGAAACCATTCTGGTCAAAGTAACTGTGAATTGACTGAATGATGCGATTTCTCAATAAAATATTTTTCTGCATTTCAGGTCGGCGAAGATCCAAGTAGCGGTATTTGAGTTTCAAATCCTCAGAAACGTTAATCCCATCTTGAATGTAGAACGGCGGCGTTTTTGCAGTTGCCAAAATCTTAGCTTCGGAAATATCGACTTCGATCTTACCAGTCTTCATCTTAGGGTTGATTTCCTTGTCGGCACGGGCAACAACTTTTCCCCTGGCTTCAACAACGTATTCGCTTCGCAGCTTGTCGGCAACGGCTAATGCGTCCTGGCCGAATTCTTCGCTGAATACTAATTGGACGATGCCTTCACGGTCACGTAGTTCGATGAAAATCAATCCACCAAGGTCACGACGTTTTTGGACCCATCCTTTTAAAACAACTTCCTGGCCGATGAGCTGTTCATCGGCGAGGCCAGCATAAGTGGTTCTCTTCATGTCTAATCAATCTCCTCATCATCTGTAAAATGTTTGGTAATAATGTCGTCAAAATCATGCAAAATGTCACTCACCGGAACAGTCACTTCAAGTCCGGTCCGCATCTGCTTAACGTTCGCCGTCTTATTGTTCACTTCAGTCTCACCAATTGTAATCGTGTACTGGGCATTTAACTTATTGGCCGTCTTAAACTGTGCTTTTGGCTTGCGGTCGAGATAATCGCGGTCCGAAGCAAAGCCGTCAGCCCGCAAAGCTTGGACGATCTGCAAAGTCTCAACACTGGTTTGTTCGCCAATGCCGACCACGTAAACATCCAACTGGTCAAGGACCGGTAACTTAACGTTTTGAGCATCCATCAATAGCAGTAACCGTTCCATTCCCAGACCAAACCCGATCCCGGGCATTTCCGGTCCGCCGAGTTCTTCAACCAGACCGTTATAGCGACCGCCGGCACAAATTGTCGTATACCCTTCGCCAAGTGCTTTGGAATCTGCCATGATTTCAAAGATGGTGTGGTTGTAGTAATCCAAGCCACGAACCATTTCGGGATCAATGACGTAGGGAATATTCAATGACTCCAACAAGGCCTTCACGCGGTCAAAGTGCTTCTTTGAATCCTCGTTCAAGTAATCCAAAATGGATGGCGCACCCTTGACGATTTCTTGGTCGCGCTTGTCCTTACTGTCCAATACACGCAACGGGTTCTTGTGCAGCCGGACCTTTGAATCATCACTTAATTCATCAAAATGAGGATCCAAATAATCAATCAACGCTTGTCGGTACGCGTCCCGAGATGCTTTGTCACCCAAACTGTTAATTTCCAGTCGCAAATCAGACAATCCAAAGTGCTGCAACAAATCCATGCCCATCGCGATGACTTCAACGTCTAATTCGGGTTCGTTACTGCCAAAGGCTTCCACCCCAATTTGATGGAATTCCCGTTGACGACCGGATTGTGGCCGTTCGTAACGAAACATCGATCCCATATAAAAGACTTTGACGGGACGTGGATGTTCCGGTCCATATAATTTGTTCTCAACAAAAGCACGAACAACTCCGGCCGTGCCTTCCGGGCGCAAGCTCATATGCCGATCACCTTTATCGGTGAAATCATACATTTCTTTGGTCACAACGTCGGAAGTATCTCCAGATGTTCTGGAGAAGACGTCGAAACTTTCAAACATTGGTGTCCGAATTTCTTGATAGCGATAGTCGTTAAACAACATTCGAGCCGTTTCTTCAACGTAATTCCACTTCTGAGCTTCGTCCGGCAAAATATCAGCCGTTCCTTTTGGTCGTTGATATCTCATGTTTGTTTCCTCCCATTTAAATTCCGAAAAAAAAGACCCCTGTCCGAAGACAAGGGTGCAATGCGCACGGTACCACCTTAATTAGTTCTCAAGGATAACGCTCGCACGAATAGCATTTCGCTATTAACCATTATTAGCAAAAAGTGTCACTTCGAAATGATCAACACGGTCTTCCATCAAATGGCCGCTCTCTGGCTGAAGATAATTTCTACTGTTCTTTTTATCGGTTGAATATTTAACTGCCTTTAAGGTTAGAGGAACCGCCGGCAAATGTCAAGGCTAATTGAGATGGATTTCTAATCAGACTAGCTTAAGACCGTGATTTCAACTATAATATTATTATTTGAGTGAAGGAAAGATTTGACTTTGAAAAAAATTTGGGAAAATAAAAGCTGGATTGTTGCAACTTTAGTCATTGCGGTGACTTTTTTTGTGTTGATCCTGGCCCTGGAGTCAAACTCCGTGACGGTTAAAGTCAACCAGCTCAATATCAGAAGTGGTCCTTCAGTCACCTACTCCGTGAAGGCCAAAGTCAAGCAGGGACAGCGGCTGCAAGTCATTAGCCGAAAAAGCAACTGGATCAAAGTCATTTATAAACACAAAACAATCGGCTGGGTCGCCGCCTGGTTGGTTCAAAACAGTAGCGTTCAAAACGTGACTCGGCTATCAGAAGCCACCATCGTTCTTGATCCGGGGCACGGTGGCTCGGATACCGGTGCCTTATCGATGTCTGGTTCTCCCGAGAAGAAATACACCCTGCAAGTTGCACAACTGGTTCGAAAAAAGCTCCAGGCAAAGGGTGCCCGTGTCGTTATGACCAGAGACTCTGACAAAACAGTTGCCCTGGCTGCAAGACCGGAAGTTGCCAATGCAAATTCAGCCAACGCATTTGTCAGTTTTCACTTCGATTCATCCGATGTTAATAACGTGGCTTCCGGCTACACGTGTTATTTCTATCACCCCGGTGATTCTAAACAACTGGCCAGTTCGGTGAATCAGCAAATGACAAACCTCCCTTTAAAGAGCCGTGGCGTCGAATTTGGCAACTTCCTGGTAATCCGGGATAATTCAGTCCCCGCCATTTTGATTGAGGGCGGTTACATCAATACCACTAAAGATTTTAAACAAATTCAAAATCCAACTTATCAACAAAAGCTTGCCTCGGACATTGTACGTGGATTGGCAAACTATTTCAAAAATCATTCCTAATTTATTTATTGGTCAACCATGGGACCAACTCGTTGATTTCAGTAACCCTAATCTCCGGGTTTCCAGAATCAACAATTGTCCCATCCGGATCAAACAGACACGAAGCGATATTTGCATTGTGCCCCGCAGCAACATCTAATTTGCGGTCGCCAATCATAATCGCTTTTTTTCTGTCAACTTCGTAGGTTTCAATCAACCAATTAATTGAATCCGGCTGTGGCTTTCGAGGAAAGTCTTGATCGGACGTCACAAAGCCGCTGAAAAAGTCCAAGAGGCCAAACTGGTCGAGCATCCCCTTAGCCTGATTATCACGATGGGTTAACAGAAAGTTCCGCCCATCCATCCCTGAAACGAGTGACAAAACTTCCTTCACCCCGGGAAACGGCAAGGCGTCCGCAACCATTTTTGTCTGGTATTGACGATTGAGCTTTCCCAGTGACGCTTCCTTAAGGCCATAAAATGCCGAAAACTTTCGAATTGCGGTCCCAACATCATGCTGCCGCATTGTTTCATAAATTTGATGTTCGTCAATTTCCACATCGTCAATCCCCAAATCAGACAACGCCTGCATAAAGGCCGCCACCATCTTTGGATAGGTATCAAACAAGGTCCCATCAAAATCCCAAAATAATTGATTAATCATGCTGTTACTCCTTAAAAAAGCCGAACCCAAAGATTCGACCCCGTATTTTTAAGCTTATTTGTGATCGGTATCAAAAATAATTGTCACCGGTCCATCATTTGAAATGTCCACCAGCATATCAGCACCGAAGACGCCGGTTTGAACGTCAAGGCCTTCTTGGCGCAAACGGGCATTTAATTGCTCGTAGACCTTGTCGGCATGCTGAGGCTCTCCGGCACCAGTGAAGCTGGGCCGGTTGCCCTTTTTAGTGTCAGCATACAGCGTAAACTGCGAAATTGACAAAATTGCACCGTTAACTGCATGGATGTCTAAATTGAGCTTCCCCTGTTCATCTTCAAAGACCCGCAACTTGCTGATCTTGTGTGTCAGGTAGTCGACTTCTGCGTCACCGTCGGCATCACTGACACCCACCAGTAACACGAAGCCCTTTTTGATTTGGCCGTGAATTTGACCGTCAATTGATACAGACGCTTGTTTAACTCGTTGTAATACGACTCTCATTCAGTTAAGCTCCTATCTGAATTTTCGTTCGACCAGGTAAACGTCGTGGACATTTTTAATTGCCCCGATAACCCGGTCAAGTTGTTCCAAGTTCCGCACGCCGACCGCAAGGCTAATGGTGGCCATTTTGTTATTATCCACCCGGCCGTTAACGGAGGAAACTGATTTACTGACACTATTGACGGCGGTTAAAACGTTCGTCAATAATCCCGAGCGATTATAACCCTGAACCGATAATGTGGCGTTGTAAGTCGGCCGTTCTTCCGGCGTTTCTGCCCAGGCAACCTGAATTAAACGTTCACCGTTTTCTTCGGCAACCTTAATATTTGGACAGTCTACCCGGTGAATCGAAACGCCTCGTCCCTTGGTAATGTAGCCAACAATCTCGTCACCCGGTACCGGCGTACAACAATGGCTAAGCCGGACAAGCAAATTATCGACACCTTCAATGACAATACCGTTGGAAGATTTGCGACGTTTTTGTTTCTTGGTCGCCTCGCTATCCTCTGAAATTGTTTGGTGACCTTCCAGAACTTCTTTTTCAGCCTGATCTTGACGCTGCTTTTTCAACTGGGCCCGGGCATCTTCGGTCAACCGATTAATGACACCGGTTGGCTGGACATCGCCAAACCCAACTGCAGCAAGCAAATCGTCGGCATGTTGGTAATGCATACTGCTGGCGGCGGTTTCCAATTTTTCTGGCGTCATAATGCGGTTGGGCTCAAATCCGCCCTCACGCAGCTTTCTGGACAGCAGCGTGCGGCCGTCTTCAATATTTTTGGTCCGATCTTCCTGTCGGAAATATTGTTTGATTTTATTTCGTGCTCTTCTGGTATGAACCAATTTAAGCCAATCACGGCTGGGACCGGCTGATCCGGTTGCCGTGATGATGTCGACAATATCGCCATTTTTGACTTCATGATCCAACGGCACGATTTTGCCGTTAACCCTGGCACCAGTCGTATGATTTCCGACTTCGGTATGAATCATGTAGGCCATATCAAGCGGCCCGGCGCCTTTCGGCAATTCGTAAACATCACCTTTAGGGGTAAAGACATAAACGTGGTCGCCGAATAATTCGCCTTTTACACTATCCATAAAATCGGCAGCGTCATCGGTGTCTTCTTGAAGTTCAATAATCTGTTTGAACCAGTTAAGCTTGTTATTATCCTGAGAAGTCTTAACGCCGTTTGTGATGCCTTCCTTATAAGCCCAGTGGGCAGCAATACCAAATTCAGCGATTCGGTGCATTTCTTCGGTTCGAATCTGCACTTCCAGGGGTTTTCCTTCCGGACCAATGACGGTCGTGTGAAGCGACTGGTACATATTGGCCTTTGGCATAGCAATATAATCTTTGAAGCGGCCGGGCATCGGCTTCCACTCTGAGTGAATCGCACCTAATACAGCGTAACAATCCTTAATTGAATCGACAATTACCCGAATGGCCAGCAAGTCATAGATTTGGCTAAATTGCTTGTGTTTTTCAACCATTTTTCGGTAAACCGAGTAGATGTGCTTCGGACGGCCATAAATTTCTGCTTTAACACCCAAGGCAGAAATGGCCTCTTTAACTTCGCTAATGGCTTTTTCAATGTAATCAACCCGTTGATCCCGCCGTGAATTCATCAAATGAACGATCCGGTAATATTGCTGCGGGTTCAAATATCGAAGCGAAATGTCTTCCAGTTCCCACTTGATGGTTCCGATACCTAACCGATCAGCGATGGGTGCATAAATTTCCAGGGTTTCACTGGCAATTCGCCGTTGTTTGTCTGGGCGCAGTGACTTTAAAGTGCGCATGTTATGCAGGCGATCGGCCAGCTTCACGATCATCACACGAATGTCTTTACACATTGCCAGCAGCAGCTTACGGTGGTTTTCGGCCAGCCGCTCTTCGCTGGATTTATACTTGATCTTAGACAGCTTGGTGACACCATCAACAATCAAGGCGACATCGTGTCCAAAGAGTTCCTGGATGTCGCTTAACGTCGCTCCGGTATCTTCCACCACATCATGAAGAAACCCGGCGGAAACCGTCTCAGGATCCATATGCAGGTCGGCAAGAATTCCGGCAACTTGGATTGGATGGGTAATGTAGGGCTCTCCTGATTGGCGTTTCTGGTATTGATGCGCAATCTTGGCAAATTGATAAGCCTTTTTGACTTCATCAACGTGGGCTTTGTTCATGTATTCTGAAACTTTGTCAATGACGTCGTCCGATGTCCAAATTTTCGTAGCCATTTTATCAACTCTTCTCTAATCTACTCTTGTTGAGATTCATTATTATCATAATATCATTGTTTGCACGCTAATTCAGCTAACTTAACAGTTCGGTCAACACCGAAACCGCCGACAAAAAGTATAATGGTGCAGTTTCAGTCCGCATGATCCGTGGTCCCAAACCAGCGAGCCGGTAGCCGTTGTTAACGAGTAAATTGACTTCGCCCTCATCAATCCCACCTTCGGGACCAAAGACAGCGACGATGGACTGTCCGGGCTTGGTTGCTCGAACAGCCTTGACTAAATTGGCTTCCTCACCAATTTTAGCAGATTCCTCGTAAGCCACAATCTTAGTGTCAAACGATAACTGGTTCAATGCTGTCAGTCCGGAAAGGTAGTCCACCTTTGGGACCTGATTTCTATGAGACTGTTCAGCGGCACTTAACGCCACCTCATTTAATCGGGTCAGCTTCTTGGCTGCCTTTTGGTCCCATTTGACAATCGACCGGTTCATCGGCAGAAAAATCACGCGATTAACGCCAAGTTCGGTGGACTTTTGGACAATTAACTCGGGTTTATTGGCCTTGGAAAGCCCGCTCACGATGGTTGTCTCAACGGGCAGTTCGACATTTCGATCAAGGGCAGCGGTAATGGTAGCCGTTACCACTCGGCCGTCAATTTGGCTAATGGCAGCTTGAAATACCTGCTGATTTTGATCAACCAATTCAAATGAGTCACCAACTTGGGTTCTCAAGACCCGGCTAAGATGATGAGAAACGTTGTCAGGCAGCGAGACGACTTTGCCGACCCGTAAGACGTCGCTTACAAAATAGTGTTGCATCCTAATCCCCATCCTTTGGCTTTTGGGCGATGATGCCGTACCAATCTTTCATCCGCAAGGTTTCAATGATTTGAAAGCCACCCGCAACCAGTTGCTTTTTAACGACTTCATACTTATCCTTGATAATTCCCGAAGTCAGGAAATAGCCGCCTGGTTTTAAATTTTCATAGGCTTGAGGAACCAACGGGATGATGATTTCTGCTAGAATATTGGCAACAACAATGTCGACCTGTTGGTGGATGCCCTTGAGCAAATCATTTGCGGAAACGTGAATATCTTTGGCAGCTGGGTTCAATTGAATGTTTTTTTCCGCAGAGCGAACCGCAATGTCGTCAACGTCAAACGCCTGAATAGGACCAGCACCCATTAATTTTGCTGCGATACTTAAGACGCCTGATCCCGTGCCGACATCCAGGATTGTTTCATTTCCCTGCATGACGATTTCCAGTGCCTGCAGCGACAGTCGTGTTGTCGGATGGGTTCCCGTGCCAAAGGCCATGCCGGGATCCAAACGGACAATTTTTTCCTGGTCGGATTTAGGTTGATAGTCTTCCCAACTGGGCACAATCGTGATAAACCGCGAAATTGAAACAGGATGATAGTACTTTTCCCAAGCTGTTTGCCAGTCTTTGTTGGCAACCGGTGTTATCGTAATTTCAGCGGGGCCTGGATTTAAATTAAATTTTGAAAGGCCACGAACCTCGTCGCCGATTTGGGCAGCTTGTTGATCAATGTGTTGGTTATTTGGGTAGTACGCCGAAACAATCGCGCCTTGCGTAATGTAGGTCAAGTCATTAGGATCAATAATTTCACCATGATCGCCGTAACGTCCCGGCTTAAGCTTGGCGAAGTCCTTGGCGTCTTCAATTGATACGCCGGACGCACCATGTTCCATTAAAATATTTGAAACAGCTTCAACTGCCTCACTTGTTGTCATCACTGATACTTCGGTCCAGTCCATGGGAGTCTCCTTTAAAGTTTGATGTTTTTGACGTTCTTGTCCTTGGAATCATTTTAGTGAGCGATGCATAACCACGCTGACCAGTAACTTCAAAAAACGGTCCACCCTACTTGGATGCACCGTCTGATACCTTGTTTTCTTTTTCAGCCTCGGCTTCGCGAGCGCGCACTTTGGCCTCATGCTTTAGCAGATGACCTTCCAAATAATTTAGAAGTTCAGACTCATTTTCAAAAATGCGGGGATGCTTTTGCTTATGAAGTCGCAAATCGATTTCGTTGATTCGCTGCCGACCAGTCCATTTGTGACTGTACCGAATAATGAGACGATTATCCAAGCGGTCGCGGCCAAACCTAAAAATATAAATATTATCCGGCGTCAACAACGGTCGGATATATTCCTTTTTATAAAAGTAACCATTTTTTCTCAAATATTGTTTAGTTCGACTTAGAATAATGAACACCTCCCAGCATTTAATACTTGAATTATCAAATCGATTAAAAAACGAATTAATATATATAATAATTGAATATGTGAGAAAACGCAACATTTTCACATAATTAATCAGTTGCGCTACTTGACAAGTTTATCATATGATGGAAGAAAGGAGTTGAGAAATATGGAATTCTTCCGTATTCGATTTATAAACAAGATTCGTCCCGATACCATCGAAATTCGCTACCGGGCTGTGTTGGAATCACATTCCAGCGACACCATTTTTGAGGGCCATCAGTTATTTCTGAAAAATTATTTGGACACAACCATCTTACAATCCGGTGAAGTCGCTTTGAAAGCAATTTACAATATTTTTTCCGCGACCCCTAAAGATCTCATCTTGGACCAAGTGTCTTTTGAACAATCCCACGACAAAACGTTACTGGAAGTTCCGACGAAACAGTTTTTCGATCAGTACATCATCGATAATGGCGTCCTTGATCGCGTCATTCACCATGAAGACAAAAACGGAAAGCCGGTCATCGATACCAAATTAGTCACGGAACTCAGAATTGGTTAATCATTTTAACCAGCAGCCAACTACATAATAGTTGACATTCATGTGTCAGTTGTCATATGGTGATTGTGACAAATCGTTCAAAGTTTGCATTATCATTACCGCACATATATCAGTAAACGGGGGAATTGAATATGAAACTAATTTGTATCACATCATCATTTCCGGGTACCGGAATATGACAACCAGGGAGAAAATCAAAGCGGTTTTAAACAGCCAGGATAGCGCCTATCAAATTCAACAAATGACGGGCGTCAATTCATCAATCATTATTCGCTTGCGAAATCATACCCGCTCAATCGATCATTTAACACTTAATACAGTTGAAAAGCTGGAAAAGTATTTTGATTACCACGTCAAGTACAATCAATCCCAAACACCTGCTTCAGTCGAATTGTCGTATTTCAGGCACCGTTTGATTAATTTACTCCAAGAACTTTACGAAATCCAACAGGCGAAGGCCGAATCAGACGACGCCCGCCCAGATGAACGGGCGATGACTGCCGCAATCGAACAGTTATTTAATGACGTCATCACTGATAAGCTGGAACTTGAGCAGCTCGAAAGAATTTATCAAAACGCAGTTGGCCATATCGAAAAACCGACGTTAAACTGATCCTAAATTCAAATTAAAATCCCATTATTTTGGAGAACCTCCAAGATGATGGGATTTTTATCTGAACCGATTAAATCACTCGTGTCGGAAAATCGTCGGAATTGGCTGTTAACGAGTAAGCACATTTTGACCGCGATTGCTTATTTATCGCCCTTTTCTTCCTCATCAGTCTGCAAAACTGCCATGAAGGCTTCTTGAGGAATATCGACCTTTCCAACGGCCTTCATTCGTTTCTTACCAACCTTTTGCTTTTCAAGCAACTTCATTCGACGGGTGCGATCGCCACCATATAGCTTGGCGGTCACATCTTTCCGGTAGGCCTTGATGTTGGTTCGCGCAATGATTTTCGCGCCAATGGCAGCCTGAACCGGAATTTCAAAGTTTTGTCGGGGAATAATGTTTTTTAATTTGCCGACAATGTCTCTGGCTCTCGGTGCCGCAAACTGCCGGTGAGAAATAAAGCTCAGTGCATCGACTTTTTCGCCGTTTAACAAGATATCAATCTTGACCAGATCACTTGGTCGGTAATCTTCCAAATCGTAGTCAAGAGAAGCATACCCTTTGGTGCTTGATTTTAATTTATCGAAGAAGTCAAAGATAATTTCGGACAGTGGCATATGGTAAATAACATTGACCCGATACTCGTCGAGGTACTCCATTGTGTCAAACTCCCCACGGCGCCGTTGGCAAAGTTCCATGACTGGCCCGACGTAATCGTTGGGAACCATGATCGTTGCTTTAACGTAAGGCTCTGAAATTTCCTTGATCGCGGATACGTCAGGCATTTCAGACGGGTTTTCAACCGTTTTGGTGCCGCCGTCTGTTAACTTCACTTCGTAAGTAACGGAGGGGGCCGTCGTAATCAGTTCAAGGTTAAACTCGCGTTCCAAACGCTCCTGAACAACATCCATGTGTAACAAGCCCAAAAATCCACAACGAAATCCAAAGCCAAGTGCTTTAGAAATTTCTGGTTCGAACTCTAAAGCCGCATCATTTAATTTTAACTTTTCAAGGGCTTCTCTCAAGTCGTCAAATTTTGCGTTATCGGTCGGATACAGCCCCGCATAAACCATTGGATTCATGACCCGATAACCCGGAAGTGCCTCGTCAGCCGGTCGATTGGCATTTGTGACCGTATCACCAACACGGGTCTGCGTGATGTCCTTGATGCTGGCAGTAATGTAACCAACATCTCCAGACATCAAATAGTCCCGCTTAACGGGCTTCGGCGAGTTAACCCCAACTTCAGTAACTTCGTACTCACTGCCGCTGTTCATCATCCGGATCTTATC
>NZ_JAXGWW010000001.1:0-48936 GCF_040773105.1 Lentilactobacillus sp. | reverse complement strand
TGAAGATGATGACGAATTTCCCGAGTATCAACATCATAGATGCCAGGAATTTTATGTTGTTTTAAATAACGGTCTAACGATATGCGTTTAAAATGATCGGTCGCAAGATTTTCATATTCCCGGACAATGACCCCTTTTGCAGTCGGCAAAATGGACTCGTACGCATTTTGGTCGAGTCCGGTATTTCCTATAGATGACTGGGTGAAAACAATGATTTGGTTATGATAAATTTGATTGGAGATAATTTCTTGATACCCATTCATCGTTGAGTTGGCCACAATTTCACCCGTTGTGGTGGCAAGCGATCCAAATGCCTTTCCAGCATATGCGGATCCATCTTCTAAAATTAAATATCTTTCCGTCATGCTGACTCCTCGTTAATAAGCGCTATTTGATGAGTTCAACAGCATCCTTATCATCAATCTCTGATACGTACACTTTAATTTTTTCTTTTTGCGAACTTGGAATGTTTTTACCAACAAAGTCTGCCCGAATTGGTAATTCTCGGTGGCCACGATCAACCAACACAGCTAAATTGATACTCTTGGGTCTGCCAAGATCCATAACAGCTGACAAAGCAGCCCGAACCGTTCTTCCGGTATATAAAACATCGTCGACTAAAATAACCCGCTTTCCTTCAATGGAAAAGTTGATTTTGTTGTTCGACATTTTAACGTCGCTGCTCATCGCATCGTGTTCAATATCGTCACGATAGTTGGTAATATCCAACTCACCGACGGGAATTGAGACATTTTCCAACTGTTGAAGCCGATCAGCAATTCGATTTGCCAAGAAAATGCCGCGGGTTTTAATCCCGATCAAAACTAAATCTTCAACACCCTTATTTTTTTCAACGATTTCATACGTAATCCGTGTCAAGGCGCGTTGCATCGCCATATTGTCTAGTATTATCTTTCCCATTAGTAAAAGCTCCTTAATTGAGTCACATTTGTACTTTAACCCGTATAAAAATGTTACACCACTTCAGAATATGAAAACACCGCCGGATTGTCAAGATCCTAAAGCGTTGTTTACTCGTAAATTATTTAATGTATCTTCAAATATCTTTGGTAATGGTGTCGAAAAAATCATCAATTCATGTGTTTTGGGGTGCTCAAATCCCAGTTCTTGGGCATGCAGAAATTGTCCGTGCCCAGAAATGGTCTTGCGCGGACCATAGAGCGGGTCGCCTACAATTGGATGATGAATATATTTCATATGGACCCGGATTTGGTGTGTTCGGCCCGTTTCCAAGCGACAACTAACCAAGGTATAATCGGCAAATCGTTCGAGAACTTCAAAATGTGTGACCGCCGGACGCCCGTCAGCAACAATCGCTTGCTTCTTACGATCTTTTGGCGAACGGCCAATCGGTGCATTAATCACACCTGAATCTTCCCCAATTCTACCATGAACCAGTGCGACATACTTTCGTAAGCTTTTCTGTTCTTTGAGTTGCTGTGATAGAAATTGGTGGGCCGTATCATTTTTAGCCACCATCAATAGCCCGGATGTATCCTTATCGATCCGATGGACGATTCCAGGGCGAAATTCGCCATTAATCGTCGAAAGTGGGCTGTGAAATAGCAAGGCGTTGACAAGCGTGTGGTCAGGATGCCCCGGTGATGGGTGGACCACCATTCCCTGGGGTTTATTGACAACGATCACATCGTTGTCTTCATAAACGATATCCAACGGAATATCCTCAGGAGTTAAACTGATGGGCTGCGGCAAAACGTCGTCCACCACAATTTTATCTCCCGATTGAACATGGTACTTTGGCTTGGCAGGCTCGTCGTTTACACGAATCCGGCCATCATCAATTAAAGATTTGGCACGGGAGCGACTGATGGCGGTATCCAGCTCGGAAATCACTTTATCCAGCCGCCCGGTTTGATCGGTGACGGTATATTCTTTCACAAGTAATCGCCTCCTACTTTTCGCGAATGATCGCGATCGCCAAAATTAAAATGCCAAAGGTCAGGTACATATCGGCACAATTAAAGATTGGAAAATTAATAAAATCCAGTTGGAACATATCGACAACGTGATTGTTAAAGATCCGATCAATCACGTTGCCCAATGTTCCCGCCAACAGCAGGCCTAATCCAATTCGGTAAGGCACATTGGACCAGTACGTCACAATAAAGTACGTGACCAAAATTGCAGCCAGAATTGCAATAATCACGAAAACAAATTGATGGCCGGAAAGAATACTCCACGCTGCACCCGTATTGTTAATTCGTGTAATTGATAAGATCCCGTCAACGACTGAAAAGGATTGCCCCAAAGCAAGCGAGGCGACAACCCAATGTTTAACCAACTGATCCAGTCCGATCAGCAAAATGATTCCGATTACGTACAATACTGGCATTCAAATATCCCCTTTTAGAACAAGCCGGTAATTCGTCCTTGTTCGTCGATGTCCATGTCCAATGCAGCCGGATGAGTTGGCAGGCCGGGCATGGTTAGAATCTTTCCTGTAAGTGCGACGATAAAACCAGCACCTAATTTTAACTGTAAATCTGAAACGTGAATATTGAAGTCCTCAGGAGCACCGAGTTGCTTAGCATCGTCAGTGAATGAATATTGAGTCTTAGCCATGCAGACCGGCAAATTACCATAGCCCATCTTTTCAATCCGCTTCAGAGCATTCTTAGCCTTGTTAGACAGTTCAATATCATTGCCACCGTAGATTTGGGTGACAATCTTCTTCATTTTATCCGTTAATGAATCTTCATTTGAGTATAATGAATGAAATTCGCTAGGGTGATCACAAGCGGAAATCACTTCCTTGGCAAGTTCGATGGCCCCTTTACCGCCTTCAGCCCAACTATTGATAATGGTCCCCGTTACTTGAAGATCATTCGTAACGTAGTTTTGCAAATAAGTTAATTCGTCGTCGGTATCACTTGCAAATTTATTAATTGCAACAACCACTGGTTTACCATAACGTTGCATGCCTTCAACATGTCGTTTCAGGTTAACAACGCCCGCTTTGAGTGCAGCCAGGTTTTCTTCGTTCAGCGTTTTTTTGTCGGCACCGCCATTTAACTTCAGTGCCCGCACTGTCGCCACCACAACGACACAATCTGGAGACTGGTTCAAGCGTGGCGTCACGATGTCCATGAACTTTTCAGCACCGAGATCGGAACCAAATCCGGCCTCAGTAATCGCATAATCGCCAAAGTGAAGCGCTGCTTGGGTTGCCAAAATACTGTTACAGCCATGGGCAATATTGGCAAATGGGCCACCGTGGATAAAGGCCGGCGTATGTTCGATGGTTTGAACCAGATTCGGCTTAATGGCATCTTTAAGCAGCAGTGTTAAAGCACCCTCTACGTGCAGATCGGAAACCAGAACCGGCTTTCTATCGTAAGTATAGCCAATGAGCATTTTACCAATTCGTTTTTTGAGATCCTGTAAGCTGGTTGCCAGACACAAGATGGCCATCAGTTCACTGGCAACGGTAATATCAAAGCCATCCTGACGGGGAACGCCTGATGTTCGGCCACCCAAGCCAACGACCACTTGCCGTACTTCGCGGTCGTTAACATCCATTACCCGTTTCCAAGTAATTTGGCGTGGATCGATATTAAGTGAGTTACCATGTTGAATATGATTATCAATCAACGCAGCCAATGTGTTATTGGCCTCCGTCAGGGCATCAAAGTCACCGGTGAAATGCAGATTGATATCGTCCATCGGAACAACCTGAGCGTAGCCGCCGCCGGTCGCCCCACCTTTCATTCCCATAACAGGTCCGAGTGAAGGCTCACGAAGCGCCAACACCACTTTTTTATGTAATTCGTTTAATGCATCACCTAATCCAACCGTAACGGTGGTCTTCCCTTCACCGGCAGCCGTTGGGTTAATTGATGTCACTAAAATCAACTTTCCGTTTGGCTTTTCAGTCGTTGGATCAAAGTTGACTTTGGCCTTGTAATGCCCGTATTGTTCGATCTGATCTTCGCTAATTCCGAGTTTGCCGGCAATTTTGGTAATTGGTTCCATAACAGTTTCTTGAGAAATTTCAACATCGCTCTTCATAATGATTATGATCCTCCTAAAATAACAATCGACAGACAACAGGACAAAATTATTTGTTGGTAATCAATTCCTTTATTTCAATTACGGAATTTGCAGGTAAAATGAAACTATAGATCTTGGTGTTTGCAACAAATGCCAGTTGGTACTTTGCGGTGGTCACGTTTGAAATTTGGTCTAAATCAACGGTTAACCAATGAGGATTGGTAATCCGGCTGACGACTAATTGATGATCATGGACGATGATGCTTCGAAAATGAATCTCTGCCCAAGTGACGACCGCAAACAGCACGAAGAAAAATAACGTAATCCACTGAAAATGCGTAATCTCAAGCCAAATGATGACGCCGACAAAAAAGATGACCAGCGTCCAGCTCCAACAAATAATGCTACTTAACGGACTTGGCTGATAAAAAAAGTGACGTTTTTGAGTTACCATAATAAACTCCTTAAAGAAAGTGTGTTTGAATTGATTAAATTATACAGTGACGCAGCAGTAAATCAACATACCGGCCACACAGCAATCGGATTGTTAATTGTTCATGACGGAAAACAAATCCAATTAAAGAAAGTCATTGAACCGATGAACAACCATCGTGCCGAATTTAAAGCAGCGATTATTGGATTTCAACAACTCATCAAACTGCAGATCAATCCGGCCGAACTGATCTTTTTTTATACTGACAGTAAAATTGTCGTTGACAGTCTAAACAAGCAATACGCCAAACACTTCGAAGACGATGTTGACACGCTTTTGGCACTTCAATCGAAATTCACCACCGTTGTGAACACATGGATTCCCGATTCCCAAAACATGGGCGCTCACACTTTAGCATTGCAGGCCCTCCACGGAGCTAACTGATATAAGTGCCAATCGGTTTGGTGTAGTGATTCCAGTCAACCAAATGGCTGGAAAGAATCGATTGCGCTAAATGATAGCCAATCATTGGCCCAGTCGTTAACCCCGATGAGCCCAGCCCGCCGCCAACTAAAATCGATGGCATCGTGGGCAAAATACCAAAGAAGGGCGAAAAGTCGTCTGTGTAAGCCCTGGTACCAACACGCATATCGGTAATTCGGGCTTTTGATAACTGCTCAATAAAATATTGGGCGTTCTCAAACAACTGATTTTTGGCCGCTTCTTTAGGTGTTAAATCAAAGCCGCCGTCATTTTCATGGGTTGCCCCAACGACTAGTTTGCCATGACTAAATGGAATGATGTCGCTCATACTTTCAGGCATCATCACTGGCATATTGTCCCAGGATGCCGGCATATCGACCAGTAAATCAATTAGTTGACCCTTTTGTGGTCGGACCTTTAAGGAAAGCCCCAACGGTTTCAGCGTTTCGTGCATCCAGGCACCGGTCGCGACGATGATGCGATCAAACTGTCGAGGCCCTTGTTCGGTCAAAACTCGACCCGAACCGTCGAGGGAAACCCGCTGGTTAACAACTGCCAGATTTTCCTGCTGAGCGTTGGCTAATAGTTCAGCGACAAAATGCTGGCCATCAATCCGGGCGCCACCACTGACGAAGACCCCTTCCGGCGGATTTGTCAAAATTGGCATCCGTCGTTTGACTTCCGCTGAACTCAATAATTCAACGTTCCCCATTGCCGGCGTCTGGGCTGCTTTAATTTCTGCCTCATGATACAAGTCTAATAAATCAGCGTGGTCTTTTCGGGTGACAAACGTTCCGGTTAGACAATAGGCATTAGCGGACAGCTGAGAGTCGTTTACCAGTTGTTGGTATAATTCCGCACCCTGCTTTGCCAAAGCGTACCAGCGCTTGTTTCGTCGCTTTGAGAGCCACGGTGAAATGATACCTGAGGCTGCTTTGGTTGCTTGGCCGGTATCTTCGTCAAACAACGTGACTGCCACCGACTCATGTCCCTTTAAGTAACTCAAATAAAAAGCTGCAGTTGCACCAATGATGCCGCCACCTATGATTGCAACTTGTTTAACCATTCACTCACTTCTTTCTACCAAGTCGTTCTTATTTTACCATAGAATCGTGAATTATTTATCGTTATATTGGTTCAAACTGCGTAAATCTCGAACTTTTTTACCCCAAAATTGGAAATAGTCCGTTCTTATCGAACCGTTATAAAGTTTTCGTCGTTTAGTGGCCTTTTGACCATAGTATTTTTCAAAATCGAGATCAGAGGTTAAGAAGTACTTCGACCAGCTCGTGAGTGGGTTGAAGACTTTGCCCATTTGACGATAAAGCTCGTGCGCATGTTCGGCATCACTCATTCGCTGTCCATATGGTGGGTTGCCGACAATGATGCCGTTTACCTTGTTGGTCTTGAAATCAGCTACGGCCAATTGTTTAAACTGAATATCGTCAACCAGCCCGACTTCTTCAGCGTTGCGCTTGGAAATTTCGATCATGTTGCCGTCAATATCACTTGCTGAAATATCAAGTTCAACATCGTAATCAGCCTTTGAATCCGCTTCGTCGCGAACCCGTTGAACCATATCCCCGTCAATAAAAGGCCATTGTTCGCAAATAAAATCGCGATTAAAGCCAGGCGCAATGTTACGGCCAATCATGGCAGCTTCAATTGGAATCGTACCCGAACCACAGAATGGATCGACAAACGGCATATCAGGATACCAACTGGTCAATAAAACAAGTGCGGCGGCCATGTTTTCCTTTAATGGTGCCGTTCCTTTTTCGACCCGATAGCCCCGTTTGAATAGACTCGACCCGGTTGTGTCCATGGTCAGCATCACGTGGTCCTTGTTAATGGCGACTTCTAGTGGGAAAGTAGCGCCAGTTTCCGGTAACCGTGTGTGACGGTGATAAGCCGTGCTCAATTCATTCACAATCGCTTTTTTGACAATGGCTTGTGAATCAGGGACGCTGTGAAGTTTAGAGTTGCGTGAACGTCCTTCAACCGGAAAGGCCGCATCCATTGGCAACATCTTGTCCCAAGCAATCGCAGTCGTCTGTTCAAATAACTCGTCAAATGTGGTGGCATCAAATTCATCGACAATAATTTTGATTCTGTCAGCTGTTCTAAGCCACAGATTAGTTTTAATAATATCTTCTTCGGTACCGGTAAAACGAACCCGGCCGTTTTCGACTTCAACTTCATAATCTAAATCACGCATTTCTTTGCCAACAAGGGCTTCAATTCCGGCGGCACAAGTGGCCATTAAATTATATTTCATAAATTCCATCTCATTTCATATTTCTGGGTAACAAAAAAGTGGGAGCAAGCTCCCACCCAACCTGTTTGGTGTAAATCCCTGTAAGCCATGTTTTGTGCTTCTTACATCCCAGGACGATGTAACAAGTAGTAATCATCTATCTGAGAAATACCGAAGTATCTCTCCCCCACACTTGGTTCATTTACCGTGTGTGAAGCTCCCCTACCAAAAGTTTGGGTTTCCCGCTCGAGGGGTTTACCGCGTTCCATCAGTGAAGTTTCCCTCACTGTTCGTCACTGTGGCACCTTAGGGAATTAAAGCATAGCAAAGCCTTAGCCTTAATATCCGCCGTAACTCACAAAGAGTCCCCCGGCTTATTTTTTCACCGAGCACGATCACTACGGGCATCTCAGCCCGTGCGAGAATGGACTTTCCTCAGCCGTAAAAATACGACCGCAATTACTCAGAATTTACACCATTATTAGTTACGCAAGCCTAAAGCCTGTGTGAATCATTGGTATTGTTATCAAGCTGTGATCCGAATACCCGTCGCTCGAGATTTGACAAACGCTTTAAGATATCCATGTTGGTTGCACTGGACATTGGTTGGCTGGGAGCTGTTCGAGTTGGTGTAACACCAGCTGATGGCATCGGTTGGGAGCCGGATACAGCAATCTGCTTGTTCAATTCATCCACTTGGACTTTTAACCGTTCATTTTCATCACTGAGGGATTGGAGTTGCTTATTGAAGGTTTCATAATCCTTGATGATGTCATCCAAAAAACTGTCAACATCATTGGGATCATAGCCACGCATCTTTTGCTTGAACTCTTTTTGAAGAATATCCTTCGGAGTATAATTAATGTTTTCCATTTATTGGTTACACCTCATCATTAATTTGCAACAAACCAATTAGAATAATATCATATATTAATCATCTTGAAAACTATTATTCAAGTTTTCCTGATATTCATCCGCTGCACTCTGTAAATCATCAAACGTAATGAGCTTATAGGGATAGGGATGGGTCTCTGCAAATTTGTTTATTTTATCGTAATCGTATTGCGATTTTCCTGGATTATCTAAATCATATATCAATAATGCCTGATCCGTATGGTTTAGCATGAATTCTTGGTAATTTCTTAACTGTTGCGGTGATTGATACGGCTTCTCGGACACTGACGCAGAAAAGTCAACCTTGGCCTTCAATGTTTGCAACTTCGTTTGATTATTCTCGTTCCAGTTATTGCCGAACTCCGCAAATGGCAGCATCATTGCTGTTTGAAACTCACCCGGATAATTATCTTTTAGACTAAGTGCCACTTCGAGCGACCACTGTTCGATCCCCAACTGACCGCCAGAAATAATCCAGTCGGTTCCATCGACGATCGCTTGGACAAGTTCATTCTTTAAAACAGTATCAAGCACCTTGCGCTTTGGATCATCATCCTTAAAAATGCCGAGTTCATAGCTGCGATAGCCGGTTACCCACAAACGGCTCATGATATCACCCTAACGATTAATTATTTTCAATAGACACTCCACTTGCTATAATAACATTATTGTGGTTATTGTTTACTTAAATGAAGTACAATATAACTATTCACAAAAAAGGAAGCTTCCGTTCATGACGATTAGATACCCTAATGGAAATCAGTTTTACGAACAACCAGCCTCTTCAAATACGCACAACGATTCGATTGACTTCTCCAATCGGGGAATGACGTTGGAAGACGAGATCAATAAAAGCAATCAGTACTACTTAAAAAATGGGATTGCGGTGATCCATAAAAAGCCAACGCCAATTCAAATTGTCTCGGTCGATTATCCCAAACGAAGTGCGGCCAGAATTAAAGAGGCTTATTTTCGTAAGGCGTCGACGACAGATTACAATGGCGTCTATAAGGGAAAATATATCGACTTTGATGCAAAGGAAACCAAAAGCAAAACTTCTTTTCCTTTAAAAAACTTTCATAAACATCAGGTTGAACATATGAGACAATGTTTAAAGCAACAGGGAATCTGCTTTGCGATCATCAAGTTCATTTCCGACCAGTCAGTTTACCTTTTAAAAGCCACCGATCTGATTGACTACTGGGATAAACAGGAAACTGGCGGTCGCAAGTCAATCCCAAGAAAAGTCATTGAAAAAGACGGCTTTTTGATTGCGTATCGGATCAACCCACTGCTCCCCTATCTCACTGCGGTTGATTCATTCATTGAATAAGTTACGAAGGAGACCTCTATGTCACAGAACAGTCCTCAAAACTCACGTGCACAAGTTAGGCGTGGGCGACAATTCAGCAATACCAAGAAAAAAGGCCCATTCCGAAGAATTTTGAAGTATGGACTGATCCTTTTAGGTGCCCTGTTTATTTTTGGTGCCGGTTTATTTACGTATTATGCGGCCAGTGCACCGCAGATTACCCGTTCCGCGCTAACCAGTGATAATTCGACTAAGTTTTACGATACAAATGGCAAAGTCATTTCACGTTTGGGCAGTCAAAATCGGGATTATGTCAAATCAAAGAATATTCCACGAACCCTCAAACGAGCTGTCGTCTCCATCGAAGACCGCCGATTTTATAAACATCATGGTGTCGATCCGATCCGAATCATGGGTGCCGCAGTGTCTAACCTCACCGGATCGTCGCTTGGCCTTCAAGGTGGAAGTACGTTAACCCAACAACTGGTTAAATTGTCGGTATTCTCAACGGCAGCCAGTGATCGAACCCTTAAACGAAAGGCTCAGGAAGCTTGGCTGGCAATTAAAGTTGAAAACCGATATTCCAAGAGTCAAATCTTGGAATTTTATATTAACAAGGTCTACATGGGAAATGGCGTCTATGGGATGCAAACGGCAGCGGAATTTTATTACAACAAGACACTCAATCACTTGACGCTCCCCCAATTTGCATTATTGGCGGGAATGCCGCAGTCGCCGACGCTTTATAACCCTTATAAATATCCGCAGTACGCAACCAAGCGCCGTAATGAAGTGCTTGATGCGATGGTTAAAAATAAGGCCATTACTGAACAGCAGGCACAGTCCGCAAAGAATACCAGTGTTAAAGCGCACCTTTCAAAAACACACGCGAAGGCACGAACGTCTGAAAAAACATCGAAATACATTGACTCATATTTGAAACAGTCGATTGAAGAACTTGAAGAAAGGGGCTACAAAGCCAACAGTGGCTTGAAAGTCTACACCAATCTCGATATGTCGGCGCAAAAGAAGTTGTACAACGTCAGCAACAACGACCCCACGATTGCGTATCCGAATAACCGGTTCCAAGTCGGTGCAACTATCGTCAATGTGAATAACGGTAAAGTTATCGCAATGCAGGGAAGTCGAAAGACCAAGGTTGCGTTTGGCTTGAACCGAGCTGTACAAACCGGGCGATCATCAGGGTCAACGGCTAAGCCAATCATGGATTATGGCCCTGCCATTCAATATTTAAAATACCCAACTTATCAACCCGTCAAGGATACCCCTTACGTTTATCCCGGCACCGATAAGTCCGTTTATGATTTTGATAATAAATACCCAGGGACCATCACCATGCGAAAAGCACTGGTTGAGTCACGAAACATTCCGGCAATTCGAACGTTGGAAAACGTCGGTGTTCCAAAGGCAACAAGCTTCCTGAAGAACCTTGGGATGACTTTCAGTAAACCCTTGGAGATTCAAAACGGAATCGGCTTATATATTTCTTCCGAACAGCTGGCTGCTTCCTACGCTGCCTTCTCAAATGGCGGTACTTATTATAAGCCGTATCTGATTAATAAGATTGTTCAAAACAACGGCGTTACGCACACTTATAAATCCAAAGGCAGACGGGCAATGTCTCCTGCAACCGCGTTTATGATTACCAATATGCTTAAAGGGGTCATGAACAGCAGTAATGGTTCAGGAACTGCCGCAAAAATTTCAGGGCTCTACGAAGCTGGTAAGACCGGTACGACCCAGTACCCGGATGACTACTTAAATAAAGTCCCTGCAATGTCGACCATGGATTCGTGGTTCTCTGGTTACACCAGAAACTACTCACTGGCAGTTTGGACCGGCTACGATCATCAATTTAAGGCAAATTCTTACGTCACGTCTGCTCAAACAACGATTGCCCAGCAAATTTATAAAAACGTCATGAGTTACATTTCCCAAGACAAACCAAACCAAGACTGGGTTCAGCCAAGTGATGTTGTTTCAACGGAGCGCGGCGGCCAAACGGAATACTACGTTGCCGGCTATCCGGGAACTGTCACTGATAATAGCTCCAACCAAACAACCAGCGGTTATACCACTGATAGCAGTTCGAGTTCAGCAGTTGTCACTCAGCCTCGTGGAAGCGAAAGTTCAAGTAGTGCTGAAAGCTCTAGCGAATCTTCAGCATCTACTCCTTCAGAGCAAAAGCCAAGTGGTGATGGTGGCAATAACGGATCTGACGATAACTCGTCAAGTGCCAGTTCAACGGATAACGGTGGCAATGATAATAATAATGCGACCGATAATGGCGGCAACACAACTAACGGTGGTAACGACAATAATGGCGGAACGACTGATGAAACTCAATAAATGATTGACTAGAAAGCGAGATGTCGGGGCAAAATTAACTATTTTGCTCCGGCATCTTTTTGTTATATAAAAATCAGCCAAGCTGGGATGTTTGGAAAATTGACTTATACCTTAGAGGCAAATCACAAATGGTTCCAGACCCCCTTTCCATCATCAATTAATAGATACGAAAAAAGGTCGACTGATTTTTCAGCCGACCTTTAAATATTAATGGTCCTCACCCGATAAATTGATAAATGGGATATCCGGTCCGTGGTACTCACCCGCACCATCGTCCGCTTTCCCAGTGTTTCGGTTCTTGTTGTAGGCTTCAATTTGATGAGCAGATTGGAGATTTTTCTTCTTCCAGTTAATCAAAATTCGGTCCATGTATTTCAAACTATAAACTTGATTTAAGACGGTTTCCTTTAAAGCCAATCGAATCATTTCCGCTGAGTAGTGATCAATATCCAGCCACTGGCTAATCATTTCCATTTCCAACGGTGACAGTGTCCTGCCAAACTCTTTTTCGATACTCTCAAAGACGGCTTGGCGTTGGGTGCTGTCAACTGGTTGATTGGTGTTGGAGAGCTCCGGACGCGTCTCTGCTTGGGTATCCTTGACCAGAGACAGCTTTTCGTACAGCGACGTAAAGTCATATGCGTCTACCGGCTGACCCTCAATGGTGACCCGCGTAATTTTCGCGAGCTTTTTTTCAATTAACTGATGAAATAACGTGAATAACTGTTGTTGATTGTAGCCGGTCTGGTGCGCCAGTTCAGCCATTTCCGGCATGGGAACGACCAGATCATGATCTTTTTTGATCAGCAGGTAAATAAACAATTCTTGATTACTGATCCCAATTTCGCGGTAATGTTTCAGCAAATAGTTACTGATTGTCGTCTGTCCCTGATCCAAGATCTTGTGGGCATAATCATCCAATTCAATCACCTCTGATCCTTACAAATGATTGACACGAAAACAGCTTGATTTATGGGTAAATTCGGTTAAGCAATCTTGGGAATGGAATCGCCTCACGAACATGGTCCTCGCCTGTGAGCCAAGTTAAAGCCCGTTCGAGTCCAAGTCCAAACCCTGAATGAGGCACACTGCCGTATTTACGAAGGTCCAAATACCAGGAATATTCTTTTGGATCCAGGCCCGCCTTGACAATCTGGTCATACAAATAATCATAATCAGTTGCCCGCTCAGAGCCACCAATAATTTCCCCATATCCTTCAGGTGCCAACAAGTCGGCACAAATTACCACGTCATCACGAGTTGGATGTGGCTTCATGTAAAATGGCTTGATAGCTTTTGGATAGTTAATCACGAACACCGGTTGATTAAATTGGTCAGCTAAGAAGGTTTCCTCAGGAGAGCCAAAGTCAACGCCCCACTCGAGATCAAAGCCACCCTTTTTGAGCATTTCGATCGCTTCATCATAGCTGATTCGAGGATAAGGTAAAACGGTGTACTTCTTCAAAATCTCAGGATCACGTCCAAGGGTCTTTAATTCCATTTCACAATTATCCAATACCCGCTGAACCAAGTAAGCAATGTAGCGTTCCTGAATTTCCAAGCTTTCCTCTTGGTGCATGAAGGCCATTTCAGGCTCAATCATCCAAAATTCGATCAGATGACGACGCGTCTTTGATTTTTCAGCTCTAAAGGTCGGTCCAAATGAAAAGACCTTGCCAAATGCCTCCGCACCTGCTTCTTCGTAGAGTTGCCCACTTTGTGACAAGTAGGCATCCCGGTCAAAATACTCGGTATGAAACAGCGTTGTGGTACCTTCAGGAGCGCTACCCGTTAGAATTGGTGAGTCAATTTTGATAAAGCCTTCGTCATTAAAGAAATCATACGTTGCTTTGATGACTTCATTTCGAATGCGCATCACAGCGTGTGGTCGACTGGAACGTAACCACAAGTGACGGTGGTCCATCAAGAAATCGACACCGTGCTCCTTAGGCGTAATGGGATAATCATGGGTTTCAGAAATGACCTCAATGGTTTCAACTTCAATTTCATAACCAAATTTAGACCGGGCATCCTCATGAATAATCCCAGTGACCCACATACTTGTTTCCTGCTTAACCTCTTTTGCTAACTCAAACGTTTCAGGGGTTACGTTATTTTTAACAACAACGCCTTGAAAGAAAGCTGTTCCATCACGTAGTTGCAAAAAGGCGATTTTACCACTGGATCGTTTGTTGGTAAGCCATACGCCGATTTTAACTTTTTCATTGACGTATTTGGGTGCATCGACCATGTTAATCTGTTTCAATTCCAATTCCTCCAGATACTTGTTTTTCTAAAAATTGATTCATAAAAGCGGTGATTCGTTCAACTGCAGTGGTCAAGTCTTCCAAACTCGTTGCATAACTCATCCGCAAATAACCAGGCATCCCAAACGCAGCGCCATCCACGACAGCTACGTGGGCCTCCTGTAGTAGACGGTCAACGAGTTCGCCCGATGACTGAACGCCGGCGAGTTGAATGGCGGCACTCACATCTGGGAACAAATAAAAGGCTCCCTCAGGCTTGGCACGCATCTTAAAGCCGGGAATTTTTTCAACCAGCGGGTAAATCGTATTTAACCGTTGTTCAAATGCCTGCCGCATCGTTTCCACTTCTGATTGGTCCGATTCAAGAGCGGCAATTGCTGCATACTGACTGACGGTTGCTGGATTGCCAGTCGTATGAGACAAAATCGAATTGACTTTGCTGATCAGCTCCGGCGCTCCGGCAACGTAACCGATTCGCCAACCGGTCATTGAGTACGCTTTGGAGACGCCGTTAACCAAAATCGTTGAGGCCGCAATCCTGTCATTGATTTGGACAAGTGAATAAAACTGGTTTTGATTGTAAACCAACTTGCCGTAAATATCGTCGGCAATTAAGATAACGTTGTGCAAAACCGCCCAATTACCAATTGCTTCCAGCTCTTCTTTTGAGTAGATGGTCCCAGTTGGGTTTTGTGGTGAGTTGATCACAAGCACCTTGGTGTTGTGGTTGACAGCATCGTCCAGCCCATCGGTGGTGATCTTAAAATCATCCCCGGTTTCGACAATCACCGGCTTGCCACCCGCCAACAAAACCTGCTGCTTGTAGCTGACCCAACTTGGCCGTGGCAGCAACACTTCGACCCCTGGATCAACCAATGCCTGCATCAGCACATAAAGGGCCATTTTTGCCCCGTTCGTGACACTAATTTGATCGATTGGGTAAATGACCCCGTAATCTTTTTTAATCCGCTCAGCGATGGCCTCTTTAAGTTGCGGCAAGCCACTGGCTGGCGTGTAAAAACTTGTTTTACCACTTTCAATTGCTTTAATCGCTGCATCGGCAACCAATTGAGGCGTCGTAAAATCCGGTTCGCCAATTCCTAAATTGATCACATCGATTCCTTTACGAATCATGGCCTTGGCGGTATTAGAGACTTTGACGGTCGCGGATGGTTCAACATTCATTGCCCTGTCAGAAAATTTCATCAAGCTATCCTTTCATGTCTATATATTTTCAATCGATTGATAAATGGTGCCGTTTTTAAAGCTAATGGTTGCAAAACACAGATTATTCTTGGCGTTCATGTAGCTCACAACCCAATAAGGCTTCGACTTAATCAGCGTCAAGCCAATGCCGTTAATTTTTTTCGGCTTTTTTCTTTGCGTCACAACGTTTTTGGCCTGCTGCTCACTGATCCCACTACTACTGTTGATAATAGTGACCGTTCCGCCCTTCTTGGCAACGATGACGTACACGCTTTTATTTTTGTTATCGACGCCGGAAACGGAATAGTAGGTCTTACCCAAATTCGAGGTGTAAAAGGAATTCACATCCTTTATGCCGGCATACTTCTTGGCAATTGTTTCCGTTTGCCCGCGCGCAATTGTCATTGGCCGTTCCGCAGTATGCAAAATGATAAACGCCGTAAAAGCAATAATCAGGATAATCGAAATCAAGATCCATGAGATTTTAACGTTTGACTGCTTTTTGATTCTTCGTTGCCGTTGCATGTAATTTTCCTCTCAAATTTCGTTATTTCTCATTATAGCAAATAAACGCCTGTCCTGAAGCACATTAATTCCTGCTTTCAAAAAACTTAACCATGTCAAGAATACAGTCGCTAATATTGCCCTTAATGATTGGAATTTCGTTGCGCAGATTTGCCAGAATTGTGCTGCCATAGCGTTTAGTCAGCAAACGGGGATCCAAAATAAAAATCGTGCCATAATCATCTTTGGTCCTCAAAAGCCGTCCCATCCCCTGACGCAATCTGAGCGTCGCTTTGGGCAGTGTAATGCTGTAAAAGGGATTCTTACCTTTGCTGCGTTCAATGGAGTACAGCGCGTGATTATAAGGGTCTGACGGCGTGTCAAACGGCAGCTGGGCCACAATCAGGTTTTCCAAGAGGCTGTGTGGAAAATCAACGCCCTGCCAAAACGTATTGGCGCCCAACAAAATCGCCGGCTCATGATGAATAAACTGCTTGCTGATTTTTGAAGCCGTGCCATGGACGCCCTGCGCCAAGACGAAATGAGTGGCGGTAAATCCACTTTCCTGAAGCATTTGATAAATCCGTTCGATGGCATTCAGGGAGTTAAACAGGACCAACGTCTGTCTTGGCTCATTCTTGTAAATGGCCTGAATGTCTTCAGCAACTCGTTTTAAGTAGGCATCCGAATTGGTCGTGAACTTTTGATCGTCCTTGTCGGTCACCAAATAAAGGCGCGCCTGGTCCTGTGGACTAAAGTCGCTTTTCAGTCGCTTAATTGAGGACTGGTCACGGTCAATCCCCAGCAGGTTATAAATAAATTGCGAGCGGCGGGATGAAAAGATGGTCGCTCCGGTAAAGGTAACGGGTTCAAAGACCGAATACAGATGCTCGCGCAGATAATCTTCTGTCTTCAAAATTCCGCGGTTCAAACTTAAACTGTTAACGTCTTTTACGTGGTTAATCGTCACCCAGGTCACGTGTTGTTCGATGGCTTGGTCATCCACGTCAACTATCGAAAGCAATAGGCGCAGGAGGTGATTGAATTCGTTATAATTTTCGAAAAACGAATAGATACTCATGAAGTCGTGATTCGTATAAACATCGGTATTATGATCAATTTGCGTATTCAACGTGACCAACAGCGAATCCAGCTGGTCGTGAATGGCACCGATTTGTTGAATGATTGGTTGATCAGCGGCCACCATCGTCTTCATTTCGGTAATCGGGATTAACCGCTCGAAAAACGCACTGTTGCGGTGTAATTTCTTCCCCTTAACCACCTGCTCAAAAATGGTTTGAATCAGTTCTGAAACCAAGTCTTTAACCTGCTTTAATTGGGTGTCCATTTCGTTAACCGCATTGGCCAAAATGGCATCATCGCCAACAATTTCTCGAATGTTGGCCTCGTGGGTTTGATTGATATTGCCCAAAAGCTTGTTGATGGTGGTAATCAATCCCAAGGGATTAATTTTTTCCTGATTATTTCGAATGGCAGTCTCTGCAAACTGCTGGGTTTCATCAATCAGCAGGTAGGGCTTAACCGAAAGCGCCTTGAAGTATTGCCAGTTCTTAATTAGATAACTGTGATTGACAATGATGAAATCGGCATTTTCCGCCTTCTTCAAATTGTATCGTAAAAAATCATCGTCATAAAATGGCTCATTGGGATCCAGCCATTTAACGCCGGTGTGCTGAATTTTCCAAACAAACGGGGTTTGGTCGACATTTAAATGCAATTCGTCCAAATCTCCGGTGGTCGTGACGGTCAGCCAAACCAGAATCTGGGCCTTGATAAAGGCTGTTTGACTGGAATTGTCCGGGACAAACAACAGATTGCGGAACTTGTACAAATCGATGTAATGACTGGCACCTTTAAAGATGACACTGTGAATTTTGAAGGGCAACCCCTGATTGAGCATTGGCAGCGTTTGATTTTGGAGCTGAAACTGAAGATAAGTCGTTGACGTACTGATTACAGCGGGCTTTTTTGATGAAACCAAATAACTTAACGGCAGACAGTACCCGAGGCTTTTTCCAATTCCAGTTGGTGCTTCAATCAGCAACGTTTTGGCCTCGTGATGGCTGGGGTCGGCATAATTGTTATAAATGAGATTCATCATCTTATTTTGTTCCAGCCTGGATTCCAAATTATCGGGCAAAATCCGTTGTTTGGCTTTTTTTGTCTTGGGATAATGAAACTGCTGTTTGTCAACTGGAGGCAGGTTCTTCAAATCATCGTGTTTGCGCAATACTAAGCCAGACGACACCCGCAGCTGATCAGCTAATTTCGGGGTGTGGGCTTGGTGTCGATTGCGTTCATCCGCATCCAAAAATACCTGCATCGTATCTTGTGGCAGCGATGGATTGACGCTGATAATTTGTTCAAGGGTCGTTCTTGGCAACGTTTGAATCTGACGAAGCAAAATCAACAGTAATTTGGCGGTCGCCTTGGCGTCGCTGTCTGCGGTGTGCGGATGATCGTGTTCAATGTTAAAATAAGCACTTAAATCCTGAAGCCGATAACTGGCGAGTGTTGGTAGTAAAATCTGGCTCAAAGTAACCGTGTCAATGGCCTCGATCTGAAGTTCGGGATAACCGACCCGCTGAAATTCCGCATTGATGAACGGAAAGTCAAAATTAACATTATGAGCGACAAATACAGTATTATTTAACAGTTGATACAGTTCCGGTGCAACCTGATCGAACGTCTTCGCTTTTTTAAGCCGTTCATTGGAAATCCCGGTTAACTGAACGATGCGGTTGGGAACTTCACGCTGCGGATTGATATCCGTTACGTATGTTTTAATAATTTGATTGTTGGAAACAAGGCAGCAGCTGAACTGGATGGTCCGATTATCTGCGGAAAGATCCGTTCCGGTGGTTTCGATATCAACCACTGCGAAGGTAGTTTTTGAATTCATCTGTCATTCACCAATCTGTTTATGAGCTGACTTTTTTCTTAATAATTCACTAACTTTAATCATACTACAAGCAAGATATGATAATCTACCATGGAAAGTAAAGTCGAAATCTTGAAGAATCTCTAAAAATATCTTTAAAACGTTCTGGATACAAGGAACTATGATAAAATTGGAATGTTTGAAAGTGAGCGGATAAAGTTGAAAGAAAAAGCAACTGGAAAAAGTTATGCAAAAATTATTTGGTTTGGCGAGCACAGCGTCGTTTACGGCAAGCCGGCCATTGCCATCCCAATCTACTCGGTTGACGTTACAGCGATAATCCGACGCATCAATGCGGGCCAAAATATCCATTGTCGCTACTTTGACGGCCCGGTTGATCAAATGGCCGAAAACCTGCGGGGAATTAAGACCCTGATTGATCATTTAACCAACTTATTGGGCGCAAAAGACGTTGCCTTTGACCTGACGATTGAAAGCAAATTACCCTCAGAACGGGGAATGGGCTCGTCTGCGGCAACGGCCATTGCTGTCATCAGAGCCTTTTTTGCCTTTTTTGAAGTGAGTTTAACGCGCGACATGCTGCTAAAGCTCGCAGAAATTGAGGAAAAAATTACCCACGGCAATCCAAGCGGCTTGGATTCGGCAACCGCCAGCTCGAGTATGCCGATCTGGTTTATCAAAAATGAAATCAACGAACAGATTGATTTTAATTTGCCAACCTCATCGCTGGTGATTGCCGATAGCGGCATTAAGGGTAAGACGTCCGAGGCTGTTTCGTTGGTTCATAGTAATTTAGTCGACCAACCGGAAATGGCTGACCCCCTAATCCAACAATTGGGCACCATTGCAGAAACTGCCCGCCAAGCGCTGGCGGAAGCTGACGACGAGACTTTAGGTAAATTAATGACCCAATCCCAGCAAAATCTCGCACAGTTAGGTGTCAGCAATCACACCCTCGATACGTTTTGCCAAGTCGCCTGCCAAAATCACGCTTTGGGCGCCAAATTGACGGGAAGCGGCTTAGGCGGCTGTGTCATCGCACTAGCCAAGAACCAGGCGGACGCCCAACAAATTTCAACGGCACTTCGAAAAGCTGGCGCCACTCAAACTTGGATTCAATCATTCAAGAATTATCAATTTTCGACAGGAGAAGCACATGACAACCTCGTCCAATAACTCAGCTACGGCCTTGGCCCACACCAATATTGCCCTGATTAAATACTGGGGAAAGAAAAATGCGGATTTAATTATCCCCTACACTGGAAGCCTGTCACTTACCCTGGATCAATTTTATACCAAGACTCAGGTGTCGTTTGATCGGCAACTTGAACAAGATACCCTCTTAATTAACGAACAAGCAGTCACGGATAAGAGCTGGCAGCGGGTCCACGATTTTTTGAATTTGGTTCGGCAGCAGTCCGGGATCACCGAAAACGCTCGGGTCATTTCTGACAATCACGTTCCAACCGCAGCAGGACTGGCTTCATCGGCTTCCGCCTTTGCTGCATTGGCGGCTGCGGCCAGCAAAGCTTCCGGAATGGATTTAAATGAGCGGGACTTATCCCGACTTGCCCGCCGTGGTTCGGGATCCGCTTGTCGTTCAATATACGGTGGCTTTGTCGAGTGGCAGCGAGGATCCGATGATACGGATTCCTATGCGGTTCCAATTGAAAATCCAAACTTAAAGGACATTCGAATTGTTGCTTTGACCATCGAGACCCACCAAAAACCAATTTCCAGTCGTCAGGGGATGGAACGTTCAGTGACCACATCGCCTTATTACCCGACTTGGGTGAAAGTGGTCGAGTCGGATCTAAAAGAAATCAAATCAGCCATCAGCCAAAATGATTTCACCAAGTTCGGTGCAATTAGTGAATTTAACGCCATGCGGATGCACGCGTTAACGCTTAGCGCCAATCCCGACTTCCTGTATTTTAACGGAATGACGTTGGATGCCATGAACGAAGTCAAGCGGCTTCGGCATGCTGGCGTTGAGTGTTACTATACAGTTGACGCGGGACCAAATGTCAAAGTCATCTGCCAAACCAAGAACGTTGACACAATTGCCAACACATTTTCAAAAATATTGGGTCCGGAAAAAGTGACGGTAGCAAAGCCGGGCCCCGGAATTAAGTATCTTTAATCAGGAAAGGAAATGATCCGTTGATTACGGTTAAAGCGCCTGGAAAACTTTATATCGCCGGAGAATATGCGGTAGTCGAGACCGGCTACCCCTCTATTATTGTTGCATTAAATCAGTTTGTGACCGTCCAGATTTCCCGGAGCGAATCTTATGGCAGTATCGTTTCCAAACAATACCGTGAGGATTCCGTGTACTGGCGGCGCCGCGGGGATCAAATGATTCTGGACAATCGGGATAATACTTTTAATTACATAATTTCAGCCATTCAGCTGACTGAAGAATATGCCCAATCCCTCGGCCGCCAAATGGAAGTCTATGATTTGCGGATTAATAGTGATCTGGACAGTCCAAACGGGAAGAAGTATGGTTTGGGATCCTCTGCAGCAGTGACCGTCGCGACGGTTAAGGCACTCTGCCAGTTTTACAAATTGCCGTTAACCAAGAGTAAACTCTTCAAACTTTCGGCGATTGCCCACCTCGATGTTCAAGGAAACGGGTCTTTGGGAGATATCGCCGCCAGCGTATACGGCGGCTGGATCGCCTACCGTTCATTTGACCGAAACTGGTTAATGGCTGCCCGCAGACAGGAAAATTTGACCGAGCTCGTCAATAAGACTTGGCCGCATCTTATGATTACCCAACTGACGCCGCCTAAAGAGTTGAAATTGATTATTGGCTGGACCGGGTCGCCTGCTTCAACCTCTCATTTGGTTGATAAAGTGGCGGTCCAAAAAAGCCATCAACACGCCACCTACACGCAATTTTTAAAGGACAGTAAAGATTGCCTCGATGAATTAATTGACGGCTTTAAAACTGGCAGCCTTTCGGTTATCAAGCGCGGCATCTTGCGAAACCGGGAAATTCTTCAACACCTGGCTGAATTTACCAAAGTCCCGATCGAGACACCGATTTTAAAACAAATGTGTGATATTGCGGTGGCACATTCCGCAGCAGCCAAGTCATCAGGCGCTGGCGGCGGCGATTGCGGAATTGTTGTCGCGGATGAAAACACCGATATTGAGTCAATGATTGAAGGCTGGAAACAAAACGGTATCAAGCAATTGTCACTTCAAGTCCATCCCGTGATTGACCTTGATAAGGAGTAACTATGATTTCAAACCATTCACACCGAAAAGACGAGCACGTTTCACTAGCCGAAAAATTTTATCAACCCAACTCATTTTTTGACGCCGTTCGCTTTATACCAAACGGTCTGCCAAAAACGTCGCTGAATCAAATTGACATTTCAATGACGGCTGGCCGGCTTCAATTTGAGACCCCTTTTTATATTGAGGCAATGTCAGGCGGCAGCCCGCGAACGAAGGACATTAATCGGCGACTGGCTGAAATTGCCAAAGAAACCGGCTTAGCTATGGCCGTTGGCTCGCAGAGTGTTGGCCTAAGTGATCCATCAGTGAGTGATTCGTTTACGATTGTCAGAGAAGTTAATCCGAGTGGCCTGATTTTTGCCAACATTGGCGCCAATCACAATGCCGACGATGCCAAACGGGTCGTTGACCAATTGGAAGCCAACGCGTTGGAACTCCATATCAACGCTGCTCAGGAACTGGTCATGCCGGAGGGTGACCGGACATTTTCGTTCATTAAGCACATTGAATCGATTGTTAAGGCCGTTAACGTCCCAGTGATCGTTAAAGAAGTGGGATTTGGGATGAGTCAAGACATCATCAAGGAGCTCCAGGAGTTGGGCGTTGAATACATCAACGTCTCTGGGCGTGGCGGGACAAATTTTGCGACAATTGAGAATTTCCGCCGGCCCGATAAAGAGATGACCTATTTGAAAGATTGGGGATTGACGACTGTTGAATCGCTACTGGAAAGCCGCCCATTCCAAAAGCATATGACCGTCTTTGCGTCCGGTGGGATTCAGTCCCCCATGGCCGTTGCCAAAAGCTTGGCACTTGGAGCTTCTGCGGTGGGCGTTGCCGGCTATTTTCTTCACGCCTTGATTCACCAAAAAGATGAGGCCGTGATTTCCGACATTAACAACTGGAAATACGGGTTAAAGGCCATCATGGTGATGTTAAACTGTCAGACGATTGCGGATTTACAGAAACAAAAATTGATTTTGAAACCCGAACTCAGAGATTATTTAAAACAGCGACAGATTGACTATTAGGATATGAACCAAACAAGGCTGAGAAACGAGCAAATACTCGTGTCTCAGCCTTATTTGTGTATTCGTACGTAACGCGCCCCGTATTAATCTAAACGATAAATCGCAACCCTTTTGGAAAGAAGTTTTTCGCTGTGCCATTAACCACTTTGGCAAAGCCGACGGGTTGGTTGGCGCAAACTAACAAATACCAGCCTTTGGATAAACTCGGTTCAACCATAAACGTATCCCCGTGAACATACTTGGCCCACTGAAGTTGGTCAATGACGACTTGGCGTTTAACTTGATCAGCATGAAGTGCCAGTGCTAACGCGTAGCTGGGCTCAAAGCGGTTCTTTTTAAAGGTGCCAATTTCCAACCCCAAGCGAACAATTTTGATGCCCGATAAATTAGGTGTTTCTTCGGGAACCGAATACAAGTGATCTTTAAAGACCACCAGTTTTTTGAAATTAACATCAGTTAGGGTGTCATCTTTAAATTGATTTAATAACACATTTTCATCTTTGGTGGGCATCTCAATATTGCGCCCGATTCCACGGAACCGTTTTGGCTTTGGATCAGGTTCGCCGGTTTCCGGCTTCTTGAGTTTGGCAATGAAGTGGCCCTCACCGTCAAAATGATGGGGGAAAATTCTCACACAGTTTTTCAAATCCGGATTGCCGTTCGCCCATTCTGGGATGCCCGAATCCATTCCCGGGTACTTTTTGACCGGTAAAATTTCAAATCCAAACGTCTCCACCAACCAGGCAATAATCTGCTCATCCTCTTCCGGCGCAAAGGTACAGGTTGAATAGATCAACTCGCCGCCGGGCTTTAAATTTTTGACAGCTTGCGTGAGAATGGTTCGCTGACGGGTGCTGCATTCTTCCGGGTAGGCTAGATTCCAATATTGCATGGCATCTGGATCCTTTCGAAACATCCCTTCTCCTGAACATGGCGCGTCCACCAACACCCGATCAAAAAATGCCGGAAGTTGAGCGGCCATTCTGTCTGGATCGGTATTGGTGACAATTGTGTTGGTCAGCCCAAACCGCTCGACATTTTCAACCAAAACTTTGGCCCGTTTACTGTCGATTTCATTTGCGATTAGTAGCCCGGAATTACCCAGGTAACTCCCCAAATGCGTGGTTTTACCACCCGGAGCCGCGCATAAGTCCAGGACTTTCTCGTTTCGTTTGGGTGCAGCAACCTCCCCAACGTACATGGCGCTGGGTTCTTGACTGTACACCGCGCCACTTTGGTGATCAACGGTTTTACCGCTAACCTGGCCATGATAGCCAAACTGACAGTGAGCTGTGGGATGCGTCAAGTCAAGGTCCTCAGGCTGACTGGCCTTCAGCGGGTTCACTCGAAAGCCTGGCGTGCTGGGTTGGGAAAAACTGGCAATAAAAGCCGCTGCCTGCTCTTCGCCCATTAATTTTTGATATTTGGTGATGAAATCGGTTGGTAGGTTCATTCTAATCTCCCTTGTTATGATGAATAATTGACGTTTTGACCGTTTTCAGATACTATAAATGGATATGTTGGTAAGGAGTGATTACAATTACAAGAAAACTCATCGCACTCGACCTGGATGGGACGACGTTAAACAACGATAGCAAAATCAGCAGCCAAACTGCCGCAACCATTCGGGCTGCAGTGAAACAAGGCTACTTGGTCAGTATTGTGACCGGTCGTCCGAACAGACTTTCTGAAAACTTTTATGATGATTTACATTTAAATACACCCATGATTAATTTTAATGGCAACCTTGGCATTTTACCACATCAAGCGTGGAATCGTGAATACCAGTACACAATTGATAAGGAAATCGTGGCGGAACTGCTGGCAAAAAGCAAGTCACTGGGCTTATCTCTGATCGCCGTTGAAGGCCGGGATATGTTTCTCGCCAACCATGGCGTCAAAAATAACGCCGGCTTTGGCTTTTTCCCCAGTACGTTAGAAACCGATCAAGTTCTCAGTCAACAAAGCCTGCGGGACAACCCCATCAGTATTACGGTACAGGTGGAACCGGAACTCAAAGCCGGCTTAATCGACTTCCTTCAAAACCAATTTGGCGATCAAGTCGAAGTGTCCCCTTGGGGCGGCCCTCATTCGATTGTCGAAATAGCGACCAAGGGCGTCCATAAGTCCACTGGCTTGAAATTCTTGGCGGACTATTATGGCATTCTTCAAAAAGACATTATTGCCTTCGGCGACGAAGGAAACGATGTCACCATGATGCAATACGCTGGCACCGGCGTCGCAATGAAAAACGCCATTGACAAAATCAAAGAATTTGCCAATGACGTGACGGACTTTTCCAACGACGATGATGGCGTGGCCCGATACTTACAAGACCGAATGGATATCGCGGTTGGAGAATAATAATGACCAAATGACACCTCAGTGTTGTTTGGTTTTTTTGTTGGCAAGCATTTCATGACGGAAAATCAATGGCATCCCTCATCGCCTTGAATCCCAACCAAAAACGCACCTGGTAAAGCAAACAATGATCGTCAGCCACAGGTACGTTCGAAAACAGAGTTGCGTTCAATTAGTCATTTGGATGATATTGAATGGTTGCCTTAACGGCGCGTTGCCAGCCTGCATACAGCGTCGTTCTGGTAGTCGCATCCATCTCAGGCTTGAACTCATCCCTTGATTTAACCGTCTTTTTGATATCTTCAATAGAATCCCAGAAACCAACCGCCAGGCCTGCCAGGTAAGCAGCTCCCAACGCGGTTGTTTCAGCAATCGAGGCCCGTTGAATTGGGGTTCCCAAAATATCCGCTTGAAATTGCATTAAATAGTTATTGTTGGCAGCCCCACCATCAACCGCAAGCGATTTAAGATCGATCCCGGTTTCGGCGGCCATTGTGTCAACAACGTCTCTTGTCTGGTAAGCCAGCGACTCAAGTGTCGCCCGAACAAATTGATTTTTGGTTGTCCCACGGGTCAATCCAAAGACCGCGCCTCTGGCATCCTGATCCCAGTAAGGCGCACCCAGCCCGGTAAATGCCGGTACGACGTAAACGCCGTCACTGCTTTTGGCGTCAATGGCCATCTGTTCGGAATCGGGTGATGATTTGACCATTTCCATCCCATCTCGCAGCCACTGAATGGCCGAACCCGCCACGAAGATACTCCCTTCCAGCGCGTAGTTGACTTTGCCATTGATGCCGTATGCGATCGTGGTCAACAGTCCGCGTTTAGACAACGTTGGCTCTTCGCCGGTATTCATCACGATAAAGGCACCTGTTCCGTAAGTATTTTTAATCATTCCCCGTTGAAGCGCCATTTGGCCGAACAAAGCTGCCTGTTGGTCACCGGCAATTCCGGCAATTGGCACTTGAACCCCAGAGAAAGAGTAACCTGAGGTATAGCCGTAAATCTCTGAAGAGGAATGAACTTCAGGCAACATGCTTTCTGGAATATTAAGCACCTTTAAGATATCTTGATCCCACTTCAGCGTATGAATGTTAAATAACATCGTTCGACTGGCGTTGGTGTAATCAGTCGCATGGACCTTGCCGCCTGTCAGCTTCCAAAGAACCCAAGTATCAATGGTGCCAAATAACAAATCACCGTTATCCGCCTTTTGACGGGCGCCTTCAACATTATCCAAAATCCATTTGATCTTGGTCGCCGAGAAGTAAGAATCAATAATTAAGCCAGTCTTTTCGTGAATCATGTCGTTATAGCCGTCACGCTTCAATTGGTCCGCCAAGTCGGCAGTCTGCTTGGACTGCCACACGATTGCGTGGTAAATCGGCTCGCCTGTGTTCTTATCCCAAATCACGGTTGTTTCCCGTTGATTGGTGACACCAATCCCCCGGACTTTGTATGGCGGAACATCTGCATTAATTAAGGCTTCTGAGATAACAGATTGAACGGCATTCCAAATCTCGTTGGCATCGTGCTCAACCCAACCGGATTTTGGAAAATACTGGTGGAACTCCCGTTGCGCCTTTCCAACGATATTGCCATCATTATTAAACAATATTGCCCGGGTACTGGTCGTGCCCTCATCAATGGACATTATGTATTGCTGATCATTCATGTAAAGGTCTCCATTCCTGTTGTTAATACGTTTAACGCGTCTTTTCTCTTTGTTTAGTATACAATAATATCCAGTTGACGACCAATTTGTCCGTAAACTTTAGAAAATAATAGACGCTATCGAAAGAAAAAGCCCGCAACCCTGAGATTGTGAGCTTAACATGACTAAAAGTCTACTTTTCGTCACTCTTTAAAACGCCGCCAACGCTGTAACGGTTTGTTTGCATTTCACTTAAAATAACGTGAACGTGTTCTGCGGGTGCGCCAGTGTTTTTAACAACGGCTGCGGTGACGTCTTCAACGAGTCCCTTCAATTGATCCTGTGAACGACCGGCAATTAAATGAATATCTACGATTGGCATAAACTAATTCCTCCATTTTTTTGAATGCAAAAAGTATACCCTAAAAGTTTTTCGCCTGCAATCACATTTGAACGCCCGCCAACCGTTTTGGGGCAAAAAATGATACAATGTTGCAAGCAACGTTTACGATAGGAGATTGTTAAACATGATACCAACTAAAAACTTTTCAGCCTGCACCAGTATGATTGTGGGAAAGAACGCCAGTATCGATGGGTCGATCATGATCGCTCGAAACGAAGACAGCAAGGCATCCTGGCCTAAGAATTACGTGATCCATCCTCACGAAGAATTTGACCAGCCCCAGGAATTTTCTTCCAACGATAATGGCTTTAAGATCAGTCTGCCAACCATTCGTGCCAAGTATTCAGCGACTCCCGAATGGACGGATAAATTCGGCTTGTTTGAAGAAGACGGCTTTAATGAATACGGCGTTGCCATGAGCGCCACGGAAAGTACCTACACCAACAAGCTGGCTTTGGGTGCCGATCCGCTCGTAGAAGACGGCATTGGTGAAGAAGCCATGATTACCGTCGTTTTACCCTACGTCAAAACCGCCCGTGAAGGCGTCCAGCGTTTGGGACAAATTGTTGAGTACTACGGCACGTCAGAATCAAACGGGATTTTGTTTGCCGACCAAAATGAAGCTTGGTATATGGAAACCGGTGGCGGTCACAACTGGGTGGCGCAACGAATTCCTGACGACAGCTATGCCGTCATTGCAAACCAAAGTGCCATTCAAGAAATTGATTTTGATGATCCAAAGCACTTCATGTGGTCAACAAACATTCGCAAATTTGTCGCCGACAACCACTTAAATCCCGATCATTCCGGCAATTCATTTAACTTCCGGCAGATTTTCGGTACCGCCGACTTATCGGATACCTATTACAATACGCCGCGGGTTTGGTATGGCCTGCGGATGTTCTCGCCCGACCTCGAATTTGACCCAACCAGCCAAAATATGCCGTTTATTAATCAGGCCAACCGAAAATTGAGTCTCTTTGATGTCCAGGATTTTCTTGGATCACATTATCAGGGGACTGCGTATGACCCCATTGGCGAGGGCTCTGAGCACGACAAGCACCACTTCCGACCAATTAGTCTCGCCAAAACACAAGAGGCCCATATCCTCCAAATACGGCCAAATATGCCCACTCCTGCCGCAGGGATCCAGTGGTTGGCAATGGGGGTGGCCGCACAAAGCAGCTTTGTGCCATTTTACGCTGGGGCAACCGACACTCCGGCCGAATACCAACATGCCAGTGGTACTTACGCACCAAATCAAGCTTATTGGACGTACAAATTAGCCGGCGTCCTGGTAGATCCCCACTACGTTTCGTTTGGACCAAAGTTAAACGATACCAGGGAAGATCTGCGGGTTGCCTTTCAACAAGCTGTTAAGAAGGCCGATGCGGCCGTCGGTGGCTTATCAAATGTCGAATTAGCGGATTTTCTCACCAAAGTTAATTTCGAAAATGCTAAAACCGGGCTGACCGCTTACAACAAGCTTATCTCCGACCTGATTACCCATTCAACTGATTTTTCACCAATTAATTTTAAACAAGACGTTAACCTGTAGCACTAAAAAATGAGCAACCTGCCGTCCTGGTAGATTGCTCATTTTTGATTACCATATTTTAATAATGTTCTCTGGTAAACGAACCTGGAACATCCTGACTGGCTTTAACAACCAGCTTGGTCAACAGGTCTTCAGTGGCTTTCATCATGTGATCGGCAGTCCTGGCATTGGCTTGGCCAAGTGCTCGGACAATGTGTGAACCAGCCGCTTCTTTTTCGGAAATCCGCTTATCAACCTGGGCAATTCGTTCATGGGCATAACCCATTTCTTTTAATTGATAATCTTCAATATCAGCCATTAATGCCTGATAATGGTCGGCAGCAATCAGTGAAATCAACCGATTTGCCCAATAGGCGTTATGACTATCCAAAGTTTCCGTCGTATCCCGGTAGCAATCCGGTGTGTTGATGACGTTGGTGTAAAACGGCGTTAAGACATTAAACGGATTGGACGCAAACGTGATCCACTGAATCGCTGAATAAGCCGACGGCATGTTAGGCCGCAACTGCAAGATGGATAATTGCTGGTTACGGTTAATCCCAATTGGCCGATAAGGCACTGTTTTGTAATCTGCTCCTGGCGCAAACGGATCATAGGGCGTGTCTTCGTAATGAGAGCTCAAGACAAATTTGATATCCTCAATGGTGATTTTTCGATTGGCGTGACAAATAAACGGCAGGTCGTTGCTCATCGGTGACTTATCCTTAACGGATTCAGGATCAAAGTAACGTTGGCCATACCATGCCCGTGGTGTGTTGTAATGGCGATCCAACTGGGTGTCCGAACCAAAGATCTTTCTAAAATTAAAATGATTGGTTAAATTCAAGTGATTGTCACGGGCAAATTTACGTAAATCCTTGGAATACATAAAGCTGTCCGGATCATCGAAGTCGATTTCTTGAATGCCGGTCTGGTTTGGCGCAATGACATAGGCGTCATCCGGAATCCGTTGGGCAACCCAGTGATGGCCGCCGGCAGTCTCCATATACCAAATTTCGTTAACGTCAGAAAAGATAATTCCGTTTGATTCGTAGGTCCCATACTTCTCAAGCAGTTCACCCACTCGTTGAACGCCTTGCTTGGCAGAATCAATATATGGCAGCGTGATTGTCAGTAAATCTTCTTCACCCAGTCCATTGGGCTCAAATGGATCAGCACCCATCACCCTGGAATTGGTCGTAATCGTCTCTGTGGCGCTCATCGCCACGTTATGGGCATTTATACCAGCTTCTCCCCAAACGCCCTTTCCAGGGACAGCATCGGGCACTGAGGTATATCTCAGTGGATTGTCTGGCAATTTAACAGCAAATTTCGTTAATTGTGCGTGATAGTCCCTTGGTTGGTCTTCAGGTTCGACGACCACAAACTTCTTAGGGTTAACGGCATCACCCGCGTCTTCGTTTCTGGCAATGAGCGTTGACCCGTCGTAACTGGCCTTCTTACCAACTAAAATCGTCGTACAACTACTGTGTTTTGATGAAAACATTTTAAAGCCTCCCCTTTATCTTCTTATCACCTTGATTTTACACCCTTTTGACTGGAGTGGAAGAAAAGAGCGTGAAATCGGTCACATATGAAGGCATCACTGCAAACAAGCGCTTTTGACAAAACAAAAACCGATTGGAAAACAAGTTGCGTTTTCCAATCGGTCATTTTCGTTCAGTGACAAAGCCACTTAACGGTTAATCATTATTTTTGTGCCGGTTCTTCATAATCACCATTTGGACAGACCACTTGGGTGCCGCCCTTTACCCGTTTTTCAACCAAGAAGTGGCCATCCTTTGGACAGTCACGGCCGATTGGTTTATCCCATGAAACAAAGTCACAGTCGGGAAATCTCGAGCAACCATAGAAGATTCGGTTCTTTCTTGATTTTCGTTCAATGACTTGGCCCTCATGACACTTCGGACAAATAACGCCAATTTCTTTAACAATTGGTTTGGTGTTTCGACAGTCAGGGAACCGCGAACAAGCGTTGAACTTGCCGTAGCGTCCCATTTTAATGACCATCGGTGCCCCGCAGATATCACAGTTAAATCCGGCTGGTTCGTCTTTGATTTGGACCTTTTCCATGTTCTTGGTGGCCGACTCGACCTCGTCTGAGAATGGCTTGTAGAAAGTATCAACCAACTTGATCCAGTTTTCCTTACCCTCTTCAACTTGATCAAGCTTGCCTTCTAAATTAGCCGTAAAGTCAATGTTAACCACATCCGGGAAGTATTCGACGATGATCTTGTTAACAATTTCGCCTAATTCAGTCGGTTCAAATCGACGACCAACTTCCTTGACGTAATAGCGCCGTTGGATGGTGTCAATGGTCGGTGAGTAAGTTGACGGACGTCCAACACCCTTTTCTTCCAGCGCCTTAATCAAGGTTGCTTCACTGTAACGGGATGGTGGCTGGGTGAAATGTTGATCAGGGTTGTTCTTAACCAGTGAAACCACGTCGCCGGTTTCAAGATCAGGAAGTAAATTATCCTTTTCTTTGGTATCACCGTATACCTTCAAGAACCCATCAAATTTCATCTTTGACCCGTTGGCTTTAAAAATCACGTTATTTTGTTCAATCGTGACCGCCATGGTATCCATAATTGCCGGTGTCATTTGACTGGCAAGAAATCTTGACCAAACCATTTGGTACAAGCGGAACTGGTCACGGGTCAAATATTTCTTGAGACTTGCCGGTGTTCGAAAGACTGATGTTGGCCGAATCGCCTCATGGGCATCCTGGGCGCCTTCAGGCAATTTACCTTTGATTGGCTTGGTGGCCGCATATTCTTCCCCGTATTCTTCGTGTAAGAACTTGGAAGCTTCATGCTTGGCAATAACGGAAATTCGGGTTGAATCCGTCCGCATATAAGTGATTAAGCCTTGGCTGCCCTCTTTACCAATGTTGATTCCTTCATACAACTGTTGAGCGGCCATCATTGTTTTTCGAGTCCGGAAATTCAACTTCCGGTTGGCTTCCTGTTGCATCGTACTGGTCGTAAATGGTGGCTGTGGCTGGCGCTTACGTTCACGTCGGGTCACTTTGGTAATGTCAAAATCACCCTTCGGATCAAGCTGTTTTAAAATAGCTTGAACGGCTTCATTGTTAGGCAGGTCTTTTTTCTTGCCGTTCACACCATAAAACGCCGCTTTGAATTTACTGCGACCCTTTTTAAATTCAGAATCAATGGACCAGTATTCTTCAGGAGTGAAATTCTTAATTGCTTTTTCACGCTCAATAATCAGCCAAAGTGCAATTGACTGCACCCGACCGGCACTAAGACCTTTTTTGACTTTTTGCCATAATAGCGGTGAAATCGAATACCCTACAAGGCGGTCAAGAATTCGCCGTGCCTGTTGGGCATCTACCAGGTTCATGTCAATGTTTCGGGGATGCTTAAAAGATTCTTTAACCGCATCCTTTGTAATTTCGTTGAAGACAACCCGATTATCATCGTTTGGATCAAGGTCTAAAATGTGTTGCAGGTGCCAAGCAATTGATTCGCCTTCACGGTCCGGATCGGCTGCGAGATAAACTTTTTTAGCTTTTTTAGCTGCAGAACGTAATTCCTTGATTGTATCGCCTTTGCCACGAATCGAAATGTAATGCGGTTCGTAGTCATGGTCGATATCAACGCCCATCTTACTCTTTGGCAAATCACGGACGTGACCTTTACTGGCGACAACCTTGTACGATCGGCCAAGATATTTTTCAATTGTTTTGGCCTTAGCTGGAGACTCTACAATCACGAGCGTCTTTTTAGGTGATTTCCGTTTTGTCTTCGCTTTTGGTTTAGATTTGGCTTTTGGTTTTGGTTTAGTAGAAGTTGCCATTATTTCTCCCTTCGAAAGTGCTACTTTTGTATTCATATTACTGTAGGAATTTTTATTACAAATCTACCACATCATATTGCAGGAATTTTGAAGTGTCAACTCATGCACTTTCAAATTCAGATTTGATAGAACTCTTCGACGATATCATCGGCTTGCAAAATCGGCTTGGCGCCAGCCGCAATTAATTCATTCGTACCAACTGATAGCGGGCTGTTGATCGGACCGGGAACTGCTAAGACATTCCGATTGTTTTGAAGCGCCAAGTTTGCAGTAATTAAACTTCCGGAGTGCTGCTTCGCCTCAGTCACTAAGATGCTTTGAACAAGACCGGCAATGATGCGATTTCGTTCCGGAAAATGGCTGCGATAGCCCTTGGTATGATTGGGATATTCAGAAATCAACAGTTGTGTTTGGCCAATTTGTTGCTGCAGGGGTCTGTTGGCCGCTGGATATTCGATGTCCAATCCAGTCCCAATGACCGCAATAGTCGAGCCGCCGCTGGCAATTGCGCATTGGTGAGCAAGAGTGTCGACGCCTTTAGCAAGTCCGGATACAATAGCCATTGTATTGGAAACTGTGCCAGGAATCAACTTTTTCATAACCTCAAACGAATAATTTGTGCAGTCACGGGCACCGACGACGCCAAGTAGCGGCCTTGATAAAAGTGGCAGCCGGCCCCGATAAAACAAAATCAACGGCGGCGCGAATGCTTCCCTCAAGGCGACCGGATAGTCCGGATCACAGATCGAAAGCCACTTTTCACCGGCCACTAATTTTTCAACTAACCGTGTATCTTGAAGCAGTTGATGATAGCTTTTAGAAAAGGCGGCAAAGTTGTGCTGATTGATTCCGGCGACGTTCGCCAACAGTTCGACCGGTGGTAATTGGGTGTTTGACCACTCAGATTGTTTTAGCCAAGCATATACCTTCGCCTTGCCAATTATTCCAATTCCGTTACATAAATGAATCCGCAATAAAAAATCTCTTAAAAGCATTTTTATCCATCCTTTTAAGAGTATATACGTCATTAAATTTAATTTTTGCGAAATTTTTCAACCGGCGAAAAAGTCATCCGGTGAATTGGGGTTGGCCCGTACGCCTTTAGGGCAGCCAAATGCTTTGCCGTCCCGTACCCGGCGTTATGAGTAAAATCGTAAGCCGGATATTGCTTGGCATATTCATCCATTAAGTGATCACGATACACCTTGGCGATGATGCTTGCAGCAGAAACACTGATGCTCTTGGCGTCCCCCTTGATCAACCGCGTTTGTTTGATTGGCACGGGAATCTGCATGGCATCGACAATAATTTCTTCTGGCTGCGGATCCAATTTCTCAACGGCTTGTTTCATGGCAACTCGAGTTGCTTGATAAATATTAAGTTCGTCAATCCCCTGATTATCAACCAATCCGATACCGATACTAATGGCAACTTGTTGAATCTTCGGCGCCAATTCAGCGCGGACAGCCGGTGTTAATTGTTTAGAGTCATTGACCTGAACCAAATCAAAGTCCTTCGGCAAAATGACGGCAGCTGAAACGACCGGACCGGCCAACGGTCCTCGACCAACCTCGTCAACCCCGGCAACATAGTTAATCCCCTGTTGCCAGAAGTGACGTTCATATTCAAATCGGTGTTCAAATGCGACGACCGCGGCCTGCTGTTTATGAATGCGAGCGGCTGCAGCATGAAGGGCTGTTTGGACACCCTTTCTGGGATCGTTTTTAAGCTGGGTAAATAGCGGGTCGCTGACGGCTGTCACATCCCTTAACAATTGTTTAATCTCACTAATTGTTTGTTTGCGCATCATCTTCCACCATTTCTGGATTGTCTAACGTAAAGCGGCCAATTTTTCCTGACCGGAAGTCCTGAATAATCCGGTTGGACCCCCGTTCATAATCGTCTCTCATCCCAACTTTTTTGGTAATTTCGAGTAGTAAATCAACATCGGATAAATCAAAGTCGGCATCCGTCAAATGATAGCGTTCTTTTAACCCGTTTGGATTAAGCAGGCGTAATCGCCCGAGTCCAAACAAGGCAACGTCATCGCTGGCAAAGACGCTTTCCTTAATGGCACCAGTCAAAGCCAGCTTGTCAGCAACCTCCTGACTTGAAAACTTGGGCCAGAGGATTCCTGGCGTGTCCAGCAATTCAAGCTTATCGTCTGACTTTAACCACTGCTGTCCTTTGGTTACCCCTGGTCGGTTACCAACCTGGGCAGCCCGTCTGTTCACCAGGCGGTTAAGCACCGTCGACTTACCAACGTTTGGTACACCGACACTAATCGCGCGAATGGGACGTTTTTTCATTCCTTTATCCTGTTCGCGTTGCAATTTTTCGCGCAAAATTGGCGAAATAACGGAAATGACGTTGTTGATCCCAAATTTCGTCTTTGCATCGATCGCGATTGCCGGTTGATGATGTTCGGCAAAATAGTTTAACCATTGGTTGGTGAGCTTGGGATCTGCCAAGTCACGTTTGGTCATAATATATAAATGCGGTTTTTGAGCGCTAATCCGCCGTATTTCCGGATTTTGAGAGGTCAACGGAATTCTTGCATCAATCACCTCAAAAACAATGTCAACCAAGGATAAATTTTCCTCGAATTGTCGAATGGCCTTGGCCATATGTCCTGGGAACCACTGAATTGTTACTGCCATTTTTTCACTTCCTAAAAGCTTTCTTGATATTCTGTCCAGACTGAATCAAAGATTTCCATTGTTGGCAGATATGTCGCGTTTTCTTCCAAGTATTTGGAAAGCGCGTCAAACTCATCTTCCTGCTTGGGAAATGACTGATCGTAAAATGCGTTGTTGGCAAACTCTGCCACCGGATCGGTGCTGCCGGGGTTTCGTTTGGTCATTAAAAATTGGTAGAACGTTTTATGCATGGTTAGTTCACCTCGGTTGCTGGCGGTAAAATGATCTCAAAGGCAAACTTGCCCTTGCCATTCATATCAATGGTTTTGGCCCGATAATTGATCCCATGCTTACCATTCATGTGAATAATATCAAGTTTGATGAGTTTATTCTTGGGATCGAGCTGAACCCATTTTGGCAACTTATAATTTTGTTTAACGTAAAGTAGAACAAAACTGATTGGTACCGGAAACTTGCCTAATGCAAGCTTGTTGGCATGAAGCGTCACATTCCCATTGGCCATCACCTTTGGGTCAAAGGTAAGCGAATAGTCCACGTTTGACCCCAGTAACTTCAACGTCCCGTAGACAATGCCTTCGTCGCCAATCTCAAAGTGATACTTGTTTTGGCTGTCTTTTTGCAGGCGCCCCAGGTAATAGCTCGATAGTTGATTCAGTTGTGCCTTGTTAATTGAAACTGAAACCGGCTGCGAGGAAGACGTGACCTGATTATCGGCAGATTTGGTCAACGAAGATGACGATTGAACGGCTGCCCACATTCCCAAAATTGCCACGACCAAAAGTCCAATCAACGAAATAAAGGCCAACTTCCAGGGATTGCGCCGCTTTACTGATTGCTTGTCTTGTCTCATCTTCAAATCACTCCTTTGCCCAAGTTGTATGCTTCACCATCTGCTGATACAAATGATCGGTCATAATCTTGTACCCGGTTAAATTGGGGTGAAAATGATCATCGTTTGATAAATATTGATTGGACTGCGCGGATTGGCCGTTTAGGATCCGTTCAATATCAGCCGGTGAACTTTGGTTGCCGCTAAAATCGCTGGCGCCAGCCTTCTTTTCAAGACTTTTTCGTTGTTTAGCGGTCTTAAACTGTCCGTCCGTCAATTGCTTGTTGATCGCCACAAAGTAAATCCCGTGTTGTTGCTGGCTGACCTTCTTGGTTATCTGGTTGGTTTGAGCAACCGTGTCGTTAATGTATGAAACCTGCGGAAAGTAGACGTAAACCGGGTTGTAGATCCCAAAGACAAAGATTGGCGCGCTGGAATTAAGCCGGCGAATGTTTCGAAATAGTCGAGCCACTCGCTGCTGATAAATCAGGCAGTATTGATTTAACTTGGTATCCAAAATCTTTTGGTTGGACGCCACCACGTTGGCCTTTAAAAATTTGAGCAGGTCATTGCCACCCGTGGTCACGGTGATCACATCCGCATGCCGTAAACTCGTTTGAAGGCGCTTTGAAGAAACCACCCGATGATTAATCTGATCGGTGGTTTCCCCCGAAATACCGTAATTTGCCGTCGACATTCGGACATTGGGATTCTTGGCGTTCACCTTTTTACGAATTAAATTGGTGTAACCGCCTTTATTGGTGGGATCCCCCACTCCTTGGGTCAAAGAATCGCCAACAGCGGTCAAGCGGATTTCTCGTGGCCGTTGCGTTGATCCCTGGTGAAAATACCGGAAACCGGTAAACCCCAAGGCAACAAGAATGACCAACCCAATCAGCCAACCGCCCCAGCGAAACGAATGCTGATGACTTTTGACATGCTTATTTTTGCTCAAACAAAAAACTCCTCAAATATTGAAATCTAAAAGGGGTTACGACAAACAAACGTTGTCTCGCCCCTTCATACAAATCTCTGTGTTGATTTAATCAGGATCACTGAAGTAAATTAACGCGAAAGCACCCTTTCCGGTATGGGTAGAAATCGTCGGTGATGTGACGCGCTCAAGAAGCGATGCGTTCGGAAAATCATCTTTGAGCTTTTGGACCGTTTCTTTTAAAATTTCGGTCTCAGTCACATATGAAATACCAATTGACTTGATTGAAGGTGTTTGCTTCATTTCGTCAATGATACCATTGAAAAATTTTCGAAGCGACTTATCGCCACGACCTTTAGAAATAATTTTAAGTTTACCATCCGTCACCTGAAGGCCTAATTTAATATTCAAAAAATTAGTAATTGCCCCGGCAAATGCGGGAAGCCGCCCGCCTTTGACGATATTGTCCAGTGTCATCACACAAAGATATAACTTTGTGTTGCTGCGGACTTTATCAACCCGCTTTAAGATGGTTTGTAAATCAGCACCTTGTTGCGCGAGCTTGGCAGCCTCCAAAACTTGGAAGCCCAGACCCCGGTCAGTGCTTTGACTATCCACAACGGTCACATTGCTCTTACTGATCGTCGCTGCCTGTTCAGCTGCATGAACAGTCCCACTAATTGCTTCAAGCATATTGAGGCACAGAATTTCGCTGCCGTCCTCACCCAGTTGATCAAACGCTTCGACAAACTTGCCAACAGGCGGTTGACTCGTCTTTGGCAGATCATGAGCTGCCAACATTTTGGGAACAAACGTTTCGTTGGTGATTGTATCATGGTCAACATAGACTGTGTTATCAATCATCACCGTTAGTGGAACCATTGTAATGTCATATTGTTCAAGTTCTTCATCGGTTAATTGAGCAGATGAATCCGTCACAATTTTTACTTTTGCCATTTCCGCCACTCGTTTCTTTACAAAATTATTAAATAATTGATAGTCCATCTATAATTATATCAAAATTTAGATGAACGGACACCATTTATGAATGGAATTGCCTTCTTTCATAAACTTCAAATGTATGGGGATACTTGTTTTTTTCATCGACAATGCCTGGGATTGATTTAACCAAAGCAAACTGAGAATAATCAATTGGCGGCATATAGGTATCGCCCACAAACGTCCCCTCAATTTTAGTTCGATAGAGCCGATCAACCCGCGTTAACAGTTGTGAGAACAAGTTGGCCCCACCGGTCACAATATATTCTTTGGTGGGATTTTCTGCCACCAGTTCACAAAGTCGGTCAATCGAGGGCACAACTTGAACGCCAGCCGGGAAGTCACTTTGACTGGAAATCACAATGTTTTCTCTTCCGGGAAGCGGCTTGTTGTAACTTCGAAAAGTCCGCGATCCTGAGATAATTGTATTGCCCATCGTTGTTTTCTTAAAATAGTGCATGTCATCTGGAAGATGCCAGGGAAGCGTGCCATTTTGGCCAATCAAGCCGTGTGAATCTTCAGCCCAAATAAAAGCTAACATGACTGCCCTCCTAAACCGCAACCGGTGCTTTGATAACGGGATAAGGATCGTAGTTTTTCACTTTAATATCCGCCATCGAAAAGTCATCCAGATTCTGCTTGTCGGGATTTAACCACAATTCTGGTGCCTGACGTGGCTTTCGGGTAAGTTGCTCTTTTACCTGCTCAATATGATTTAAGTAAATATGAGCATCGCCAAGCGTGTGTACAAAATCGCCGACCTCAAGCCCACATTCATGGGCAATCATTGACGTTAACAATGAATAGCTGGCAATGTTATACGGCACGCCCAAGAAAATGTCGCCGGACCGCTGATATAACTGACAGCTGAGCTTTCCATCGTTCACATAAAATTGAAACATTGTGTGACATGGTGGCAGCGCCATTGAAGGCACATCTTCCGGATTCCAAGCAGAAACAATCATCCGTCTTGAATCAGGGTGCGTCTTTATCGTTTCAATTACATTTTGAATTTGGTCAATCGTTTGGCCATTAGACGTCTTCCAGGCGCGCCATTGACTGCCATATACCAACCCAAGATCGCCATATTGTTGCGCAAACGCATCGTCTTCCAAAATTCGTTGACAGAACAATTTCTTTTGTTCCTGGTAGATTTTGTTGAACTCGGGGTCTCTTTCAGCACGGTGAGCAAAATCTGTCATGTCAGGACCAGTGTAGTCTTTGGATTCAGTAAACCGTTTAAATGGCCACTCATCCCAGATATGATTCTTGTGTTCAAGCAAAAATCGGATATTGGTATCACCTTTTAAGAACCACAAAAGTTCACTTTTAATCAGCCCAAACGGGACTTTCTTGGTGGTCAGAAGTGGAAATCCCTTTGATAGATCAAAGCGCATCTGATAGCCAAACGTACTCAAAGTACCGGTATGCGTGCGGTCGGTCTTTTTATGGCCATTTTCTAAAACGTATCGTTCAAGGTTTAAGTAAGCGTCTTCTAACATGGCAATTTCTCCTTTAATGATCGTGCATTATTCAGCATATTCACTCAAATATTCCCAGCGTTGCATCTTCTTGTCGGCTTCGGCTGACAACTTGTCCTTTTGTGCCTGCAGATCGGCCAGTTTATCATAGTCCGAGCCGTTGGTTTGCATCTGTTGATCAATCTCTTCAACTTGAGACTCAAGGGATTCAATTTCGTCTTCGATGTGGGCGTATTCAATCTTTTCAGAATACGTCAGCTTCTTTTTCACCTGTGACTGGTCATTATCGACTTCACGCTTATCACTTGAATCCGCGGCTACCGCAGTATCCGCCGAATCTTGCTTGGTCGATTTTTGGCTTTGCTTGGGCTGATCTTTTAATGATGCCAGATAGTCCGTGAACCGGCCACGATGTTCTTCAATCACGCCGTTTCCTTGGAAAATCAAGAGGCGATCGGCCACTTTATCCAAGAAGTACCGGTCATGAGAGACCGTTATAACCGTTCCTTGAAACTTGGAAATGTAGTCTTCCAGAACCGTTAACGTGGCGATATCCAAATCGTTGGTCGGCTCATCCAGCAATAACACATTTGGTTGTTGCATGAGCAGTTTCAGCAAATATAACCGTCGCTTTTCACCACCTGAAAGTTTGCGAATCAGCGTCCCGTGCATAAACCGCGGAAAAAGAAATTCTTCAAGCAATTCAGTGACACTAATCTTGTTTCCGGTGTTATCGGTCACCTGCTGGCCGACTTCACTCAAGTAGCTGATCACCCGTTTATCTTCGGGAATCGGTTCGGTTAACTGGGTATAATACGCTAATTTAACCGTTTCGCCAATCTTAATGATGCCTGAATCGAGTTTCAATCTGCCGGCAATGACGTTTAAGAGGCTGGTTTTTCCGGCCCCATTTTCGCCGCTGATGCCAATTCTTTCATTCGGCTGAATCAAGATATTGAAATCCTTCAAAATAGTCTTGCCGTCAATTGTTAAATTAGCATCCTTCATTTTGAGCACTTCTTTGCCCAACCGGGTTTGACCCAGTGAGATGTTGACGTCCTGATCAACTTGAAGGGTCCCAACGTTTTGTTTCAAATCATTAAATCGGTTGATTCTGGCTTGCTGCTTCGTGGATCGCGCCTTGGCTCCGGTTTTCATCCACGCCAACTCCTGTTTATACAGCTGTTGGGTCTTATGTTCTGCTTGAATTTCACCCTCAACGCGGGTCGCCTTTTGTTGGACGTAATCCTGGTAATTACCGTCGTATTGGTACAGCTTTCCAAACGACAACTCCCAAATCTTGTTGGCAACGTGATCCAAGAAGTAACGATCATGAGTCACAACAATTAAGGATCCCTTATAAGCGGCCAAGTAGTTTTCCAACCAGCCAATTGAGTCAAAATCCAAGTGGTTGGTCGGCTCGTCTAAAAGCAGTAAACTTGGTGCTTGAATCAACACTTGAGCCAAGCCGACCCGGCGCCTTTGGCCACCTGACAGGTCAGCGACTTTTTGGTTGTAATCAGTTATTTTTAACTGATTTAAGATGGTCTTGACATCATTTTGGGCATTCCAAGCGTCTTCTTCGTTCATCCTGGCTTCAGCTTTGGTGTAACGTTTAGTGGCCTGCTCATCTTCAGGATGGGCAGAAAACTCTTTTAAAGCAGCCTCATAATTTCGAATCGTTTGATAAACGTCTTGGGACCCCGAAAAAACGGCATCCATAATGGATAATTGGTCGTCAAGTTCCGGGTCCTGCTTCAAATAGCCGATCGAGTATGTTTTTGACGTAATAATGTCTCCGGTAGAGTCTTGATCAATTCCTGCCAATGCATTCAGCAGAGAAGTCTTTCCGGTTCCATTCGTGCCAATTAATCCGATTCGATCATGTTCATTTATGATAAAATTCAGCTTATCAAACAGCGTCTTTTCACCGTACGTCTTTGCTAAGTTTTCAACTCGCATTGTTTCCATTCAGTTATCAGTCCTCATTTAGAAAATTTACAGCAGCCGCTTTTAAATCATCAAAATTGTTTGAAATTTGGCCGTCAACAACTGCCCGTTCAAGATAATCCAAAATCTTGCCAAGTTCGGGTCCGGGTTGTAATACCCCCTGTTGGATCAATTGCCCACCGGTAATTTGTAGCTGCTTCTTAGTTTTAATTGGAAGTTCGGCATATCTGGACATCAGTGTCTGTGTTTCAGACAGATGACCAAACACGTCAATTGCATTCGTGATGTTGGCTGCTCCCGTTTGATACAACAGCCAATTTGTGACCTGCTGTTTTTTAATCGCAAAAAGTAATTCAGTGGTAAGTATAACATCATTAATTATTTTATTGGCCGTCTTCCACTTTTTTAAAAATGAGGAAATCTGACCGCGCGAAAAACCAAACTTGAAGGCTAGAAGCGACCATACCTGAACCTCATTTTGCAAGCTTAACGGGCTGTTTGCCAACTGTTTAAGCGCTTGTTCGTGTTCACCCAGGACCGGAACGTGTCGGTCCAATCCGGTATCCAGCATCACATTCAAGCCATTTTGGGCAGCAACGCCCAGCATCATTTTAACGAATTCTGAATGACAGCGCTCAACGGCGATTTTTTCAAGTAACCGGCTGTGCCTGGCAATTCCCTGCAGCGTCTCAGATTCAATTTGAAAATCTAATTGACTTGCAAACCGAACTGCCCGCATCATTCGCAACGCATCTTCGTTAAAGCGCTCGTTGGGATCGCCCACCGCTTTGATAATGTGGTGTTGCATATCGGCCAAGCCGCCAAATAGATCAAAAACCTGGCCGCTTTCAGAAAGGGCCAGCGCATTAATTGTAAAATCACGTCGTTTAAGATCTTCTTTAAGTGAGCGAACAAACGTGACTTTGTCCGGCCGTCGGTAATCCTGATAACCGGATTCGGTTCGAAAAGTTGTCACTTCATAACCGGTCCCATGGTCCAAAATCATCACGGTTCCGTGCTCAATTCCAGTGTCAACAGTCTTCTTGAACAGTTCTTTAACTTCACTTGGATACGCACTGGTCGCAATGTCCACGTCATGAATCGGCCGCTTTAAGATGGTATCTCGAACAGACCCGCCAACGAAATAAGCTTCGTAGCCGGCTGCTTCAATCTTTTGTAAAATTGGTAATGCTTCCTTGAATTCTGTGGGAATTTCTACTATTCGCACAATCATCGCCATCCATTTTTAGTTTATCCTCTGATAATTCTAACAGAATTTGCATTGAAAGAAAAAGATCACCACAATCATTGCCAATCCTGAAGTACAATTGATATGATAAGTTGTCAGATAAACGCAGGAGGTAACACGATGGAGAAAAAACAAAGCCGCTTCAACCTTGATATTTCAATCGTTGATCTGCTGGTCATTGCGGCCGGGACGGCAATTTATTCATTTGGAATCGTCTTTTTTAACATTTATAATCACTTGGCCGATGGTGGCGTTACGGGTATTACGTTGATCCTGCGCGCGTTATTTCACATTGACCCGGCTTATTCAACCATCCTGGTCAATATTCCCTTGTTTGCGATTGGCTACCGATTTTTAGGGAAAAAAGATATGTTTTATACTTTGTACGGAACCATTGTGTTGGCGGTTTTTCTTTGGATCTGGGAGCGGGTCCCCATCGTCATTAATCTTGATCATGACCTGTTGCTTTCAGCGATCGGTGCCGGCTTGTTTGGCGGCTTTGGCTGTGGCATTATTTACCGGTTCGGCGGTACCACTGGTGGTGTTGACATTGTTGCCCGGCTGTTTGAACGTTTCAAAGGCGTTCAAATGGGACAGACCCTGTTAACGATCGATGTCTTGGTACTGTTGTCGTCACTCATTTATCTAAACGTCCGCCAAATGGCCTACACCTTAATTTATGTTTGGATTTTTTCAATGATTGTCAACTTTACCCAACGTGGTGCCTACACAGCCCGCGGAATCTTGATTATCAGTAATGAATCGGAGCGAATTTCAACCGCCATTCAAGACGAACTCAGCCGCGGCGTGACGTTTCTGAATGCTGAAGGCGGCTATTCACACAAATCAAAGCAGGTCGTTTACTGTGTGGTTTCCCCAAGCGAACTGCATACCCTCAAAAAATTAGTCGAGTCCATCGATGAAGAAGCCTTTATTTCAATTATCGAGGTCAACGAAGCGATTGGTGAAGGATTCACGTATAAACGACCAAAACGCTTTAAATTATTATAGACGTTGAAAAAGGATCTGATTCACGCGCTTGCCGTGGAATCAGATCCTTTGTTTTATCTTTTAAGTTAGTCAGAGTGTGGGCCACGATGATTTCCATGTCCAATCGTCGTTTCCCCGTTCTGTTTTCATCTTTACAAGTCTTGGTCTTCTTCGTACATTGAAGCCATTTCAATATCGCCTGGAACCAGGTCCAAATACTTCTTCAGGTATTTTCGTTCGGGTTCTAATTGCCCCGCTTCACGATAAAACAGCGCGGCGTGCTTTAAAAAGTCAGGATTGTCGCTTAATTCATGAGCCGCTAGTTCATAGTTTTGGTCGGCTTTTTTGATGTTTCCGGCATCTTGATATGATTGTGCCAGGTTGTATGCAAGATGGGCATCGACGACGTGTTCATCGGAAACTGCTTCTAACAGCGCTAAATTGTCGCTGTAGCGTTCGTGAGCGATATACCAGTCAGATAGTAAGGTTAGCAGTTCAACGTCCTCAGGCGCGATTTCATGGCCTTTTTTGAAATACGTCAAAGCCAGTTCGTCCTCATTGTCCATCAGTGCAATTTGACCCGCTTTCTGCCAAATTTTTTCGTTGAACTGATCAATTGAAATCCCTTCTTGAATTGCCTTTAAAGCTTCGTCAACTCGTTTTAAGTTGACATAGGCGTCCGCAAGGTAGGGATAAAGTGAACTGTATTGCGGATCTGAGTCCCGTAAATCCTGGAAGGCCTTGATCGCTTTTTGATACTCTTTGAGGTTGAAATAAGTAAATGCTAATTCAAATTTGACATCGCTATTCATGTGAATTGGCTTGATCTGTTCAAGGTACCCCAAAGCCTGCTCGAACTTGCCGATTTCAGCGTATGAAACGCCAAGCCGCTCAACTAAATTCACGGCAGACATTTCCAAAGTGCCGGATTTGATGAGATCCAGATACAAATTAATTGCTTTACGATAGTTTCGGGTCGTGAAATAAAATTCTGCCAGAGCAAATTTAATGACATCCTCGTCAGGCGCCAATTTTTGGGCCGCCAAGAGCTTTTGTTCGCTAATCTCAAACATTCCCTGGGTCTGGTACAAATCGGCCGCCACCATCAAAGAACGGACATATTCGTCCGAATCCGGGGCTACTTGAGATAAATAGTTGAGTGCTTGATCATCGTGATCATCATCGATTGCCAATTCAGCCAAGTTAATCTTTAAGCCATCGTCTTCAGGATATTTTTGAGCCAGGTGTTCATAGATGGTACTGGCATCTTTTGAAAATCCCAGTGAATACACTTCTTCAGCTAACGAGTACAACATATCATCGGAGTCATTTGCCAAAGCTTTTTCCAATGATTCTTTGTAATCATCGATTTGGCCAGCCTCAAGTTGATCTAACGCGGTTTTTGAATAGCTCATATTTGTCCTCCAAAGTAAATAAAAAAGCCAGCCCGACAAATGCCGTTCTGGCTTAACAGATGAATACTATTTAACAGCATCCTTGAGCGCCTTACCAGGTTTGAAAGCTGGTACTTTGCTTGCAGGAATTTGAATTTCTTGACCTGTTTGTGGGTTACGGCCCTTACGAGCGGCACGTTGACGTACTTCGAAGTTACCGAAACCGATTAATTGAACCTTGTCACCTTTTGCTAAACTAGCTTGGATTGATTCAAATACTGCATCCACAGCTGATGTAGCGTCTTTTTTAGTTAAACCAGTTGCAGCTGCAACATCGGTTACTAATTCTGCTTTGTTTGCCATGAGTGTATTCACCTCCCTCAAAGATAGGTATGTAAAACATTGCAAATCAAATTCTCACAAATTCAAAATGCTAAAACAACGCCTTTTTGAAGCATCATTTCTTTTTCAAAGATAGCATAAGAACGTTGTCATTGCAATGCTTTTGCCAAATTTAGTGCCGATAAACCCCGAAAAATCAAGATTTTGTTAAGAATCGGTCAAAATCGGCTTATTTTCGGCTTCGCTTGATGATTTTGATTGGCGTTCCAGTAAAGTCAAAGTTATCCCGAATTTGGTTCTCCAGGAACCGAACATAAGAAAAATGCATCAAGTCTGGATTATTGACAAACACCACAAAGGTTGGTGGCCCGGATTTCACCTGAGTGGCGTAATAAATCCGCAGTCGTTTTCCATTCACGGTTGGTGTTGGATGAACCGACACGGCGTCCATGATCACGTCGTTCAACGCAGAAGACTGAACCCGCTTTTCGTGATTATCATAAACTTGTTTGATTAAGGCCGGCAGCTTTTCAATTCGCTGTTTGGTGACGGCCGAAACAAAGATAATTGGCGAATAGGCCATATATTGAAATTCGTTTCGAATCAGCGTTTCAAAATCCTGTTGGGTATGGTTGGTCTTTTTCAAGGTATCCCATTTGTTCACAACGGTAATAATCGCTTTACCAGCTTCATGGGCATACCCGGCAACTTTTTTGTCCTGTTCACGAATACCTTCTTCAGCATTCATCACAAATAAAATCACGTCGCTTTGATCAATTGCCTTCATCGCCCGCATAACACTATAACGTTCTGTATTCTCGTAAACCTTGCCCCGCTTACGAATTCCGGCAGTATCGACCATGGTAAACTTCATGCCGTCGGCTTCAAAACGCGTATCGATCGCATCTCGGGTAGTTCCGGCAATGTTTGACACAATTACCCGGTCTTCTCCGAGAATCGCATTCACCAACGATGATTTGCCGACGTTTGGCCGACCGATAATACTGAAGCGAATATCGTCATTTTCTGGTGTGCCTTCATTTTTAGGAAACTTCTCAACAACTTTATCGAGCAAATCCCCCAATCCCAGACCATGAACACCGGAAATGGGCATTGGATCACCAAAACCTAATGAGTAAAATTCATAGATATCTTCTCGGCTTTCAGGGTTGTCGACTTTATTGACTGCTAGAACAACCGGTTTATCGCTCCGATATAAAATCTTGGCAACCTGTTCATCATCGGCTGTTAAGCCTTCTTTGCCACTGACGATAAAGACAATGACGTCTGCTTCGTCAATTGCAATCTCCGCCTGGTTTTTAATTTGTGTACTAAATGGGGCATCACTAATTTGAATTCCCCCTGTGTCGATCATTGCAAATTTAGTTGCGAGCCATTCACCGTGTGAATAAATTCGGTCACGCGTCACACCCGGGGTATCTTCAACAATTGAGATCCGGTCGCCGGCAATTCGATTAAAAATGGTCGATTTTCCGACATTTGGGCGCCCAATAAATGCAACTGTAGGCAGTGCCATAAAAATCCCTCCTTTGCTTAAGTAATTCAGAAAGAAAGGAGCTGGGACAAAACTTACGTTTTGTTTCCAGCCCCTTTTCAAAATTTAAAGTCTCAATTATTTGTTATCGTCATCATTGCTGCCGGATTTTTTCAATTCGTCACCAATGAGATCACCTAAAGTAAAGCCAGTTTCTTCTTCAGGTGCATTGCTGATTGAACGGTCGTTAGACTTACGTGATGGCCGCTTGTTAGAAGACTTCTTTGGTTTGGATTCTTCTTCAGGTGCATCAGTCAAAGCCTTGATTGATAATGCCAAACGCTTTCTGTCGGTATCAACATCAAGAACCTTAACTTGAATCTTTTCGCCAACCTTCAAAACATCTGCAGGTGTGTCAATGTGTTCATGAGCAATCTGAGAAATATGAACTAAACCTTCAACACCAGGGAATACTTCAACGAAGGCACCAAAGTCAACGAGGCGCTTAACAGTTCCCTCAAGAACGCTGCCAACAGGAGCTTTTTCTTCGATTCCGTCCCAAGGTTCTGGAAGAGTTTGTTTGATTGAAAGTGAAATTCGGTTACGGTCGAAGTCAACAGACAAGACCTTAACCTTAACTTGTTGGCCAACTTTGAGGACATCTGACGGCTTGTCAACTCGTTCGTAGGCGATTTGAGAAACGTGAACCAATCCGTCCATGCCACCAAGGTCCACAAAGGCACCAAAGTTGGTCAAACGGGCAACAGTTCCTTCAACAACATCACCTTCGTGAAGCGTCTCCATCAATTTCTCACGTTCTTCAGCCTTTTCAGCCTGAACGATTGACTTGTGAGAAAGAATTAATCGGTTTTCAACTGGATCAATTTCAATAATCTTAAGCTCAAGTTCTTGACCTTTAAATTGATTCAAATCATCAACATAATGGTCGGAAATCATTGAAGCTGGGATGAAGCCACGAACGCCGGCGTCAACAACCAAGCCGCCTTTAACAGCTTGGCTGACTTTGGCAGTAATGGTTTCGTCGTTCTTTGACTTTTCAGCCAATTCGTCCCAAACTTTACGGGTTTCCAAACGACGTGATGAAAGCAGGAAGCTTCCGCCTTCTTTGTCGCTTCCGATACGGGAAGTTACAACCAGCTTCAACTTGTCGCCCTGCTTAATATCATCAACATTTTGTGAGGATGACAGTTCGCGTGGTGGCACAACGCCTTCAACGCCTGAACCTTCAATACCCACAATTAATTGTTGGTTGTCGTCCTTGGCCAATACTTCACCAGTTACAACGTCACCAACTTTTACTTCATTAACGCTGTTTAAAGCGTTCAATAGATCGTTCTTATCGTTATTTGCATTTTCACTCATCAAACAATTCCTCCTTGAAACAACTCTAATCATAATTTTATCTTAATTCGACCAATATTACCAGTCAATTGACCAATTAGTTGCTATTTCAATGTTTTATTTATAACTTCAGCGATTTTTTCGACAACTTGATTGATAGAAAGTGAGGTTGTATCAATCTCCACAGCATCATCGGCTTTTGTCAATGGTGAAATTTTTCTGTGAGAATCTTTATAATCTCTTGCTTCTATCTCTAATTGTAATTCATTAAGGGGTGTATTGATCCCTTTTTGAATGTTTTCTTTATATCGTCGTTGAGCGCGCTCTTCAACACTGGCAATCAAAAAGATCTTCACTTCGGCATTTGGTAAAACAGACGTGCCGATATCCCGGCCATCCATTACAATCCCACCGTCCTTGGCGATTGCTTGTTGTTGTGCGCTCAGTTCCTCTCGAACGGCAGCAATTGCAGCGACCGCCGATACC